>NZ_JACJEI010000012.1:0-134266 GCF_014163985.1 Pseudoalteromonas sp. SR41-4
AAATAAAGCGCTAACTGCGTTATAATTTTTTCAAGTAGAACAACTACATGTCAAAATTTACGCCTTGTTATCACTGTATTTATCTGTCGCTATAAATGGTCAGTAACTTAACACGATTGGTATAAAGTTAAGATAGCTTGAGCTTATTTTAATGCACCTTCGCAGCAGAGCGCGACAAAGAACAAAACCAGTACGGTATCACATAGACCATTGCGACAGCGTAGCCCCTTGGACAATAAGCGTGATCTAATGATGGATAATGCGTAAACAATTACAAGCAGCAACAAGTTTTAACGAAAAGAGCAAGGAGTTGTTTGGTGGTTATCTGAGCCATCGAATAAAAACCAGTGAAAATGACGAATAGCTCTATTTTTGATAGGTAGAAAAGTGCCAAAAACGTACCTTCAAGCGTAAATCGTTTCTGCCCCTTTATGAGTTAACGTAAATACTCTATAGGTCGACTTAGAGCGAAGCAGTCAATCAAAAGTTTTGATGTCTGAAGTCAAGATTTGATCCTCGTTGGCTTAGATTTGCCCTCGTTGGCTTTTTCAAAACGAATGGGCACGAGCTTTTGTAATAGTGGCAAAACAAGCAAAGGCTCAGAGCGATTATCAACACAAACAACGGCATTTGCACTACTCAGCGCTCTCACCAATGCATCAACAGGGGTTATATCATCTACAGATTCAATAAAACAATTGTCTTTCTCAAACTCACTGATATCGTCGAAATATGCTTCAGGCGAAAACCAATATAACTCAAGCGACTTAACTACCACGTTATTGTTGTTTGATAGTTTTTTCCCTAAAACGATGAGGGGTTCGGCTTTTTTACCTAAACGGAGCTTAAGCAAAAGCGTTTTTATCAAATCCATGTGCTTACTCTATGCCCAATAAAATAGTGGCATATTTTATCGTGCATTATTAGATACATTAATAAAACAATAGTTACTTTTATGGACTACCAGCGTTTGTGCTTTAAACTATTGGTTAATTAATTTAATCCACTCTATTGGATTCGACACAATGAATTGATATTTATTACCATCTTTTAAAACGATTTCAATTGCATCACGTGTATAAGACAAAATACCCGCAACTTTACCAGTACACTTACTCACTTTTACAATTTCACGCCGTGTAAACATATAAGGTCCTAACCCAAATTGCGCATTAAACGGTGCAAAATGAATATCGGTGTTGGTTAGCCAAAATCTGCCGTCGGCTTTGATTGCCCCTTGTTGAATCGTTGCGATTGTCGACTTGATTGTTTTTGAATGCATAATAGTATCCCTTTATGTAGCTCTTAATGTTTCAGTTTTGCTGCTTTTAAGTCATTACCAAGTGACGACATTTAAGCTGACTGTATTATCTTTCTCTTGGTTTGCCTACCGTTAAGTAGTGCGCCCAACCACGTATTTTTAACTAATAATAAATAACTTATTTGACCTATAAGTAATGTAACAACCACGCTAATTACAAACTTTACTAAAACTGGCAAATTAGTATTAATCAATGGCATCTGAATATAAATCAGCACTGGCGCATGTATTAAATAAATCCAATATGATGCATTTGATATGCTGCGACTGAGCTTACTTTTGTGATTTAAAAAGCGATGCCCAAGTAAAAACGTTATGGCGGTTAACAAAATAATACTCAGTCCTTGTGATAAAACATGCAATACATATAGCTCTCTCGCTGCGGCAAAATAACCCGAAGTTGCGGCAGCAATCACTTCATCTAAGCTTGGTGCGGCTGGTAATAGAGAAAAATAACCAGTCAGTGATATTGCAACACCTAAAATAAGAGGCCATAAGTACTTATGATATGACGAAATGAGCTGTTGTTTTTTATTAAGCCCCACTCCTAAGCAATAAAAACTGCCGTAAAAACCATACGACCACAACTGTGGCGTGAGTTTATCGGGAGCAGGAAATGGAATAGATTGCCCCATCAAAGAAAGCGTTAACACGATGGGAAGTACAACCCACATAAATAAAGGGTGAGCGCTAAGCCCATCGAATTTATTACCTAATAAGTTAGTTGTTTTCAACAACCAATGAATTAAGCAAAACTGATATAAATTCCACAAAAACCATAAGTGCATAGTGCTAACAACAGGCTCTTTAATGACTTGAAACACAGCAAAAATTGGCGGTATTGGATTAGCTATATCGGCCCCAAAACTCAAGGCATGGTAGTAAATAACAAAGCTTAACGGTAAAAATACAATAAAAGGCAGTAATATATGTTGACTGCGATGGCGTAAAAATCGCGCGTTGCTCGATTGACCTATTAATAACGCACTGCAAAACCCTGCAATAATAAAAAATAACGGCATCCGAAATAAGTGCAGCGTATGCGTAATATAATCAAATAGACCATGTTTGCTTGGGTCTGCTGTAAACCAAATATTACCAAAAAACGGACTGTAGGCTAAAGCGGCATGAAATACAATGCCGAGCAATAGCGCGAGGCTGCGTAAATTATCAATGTAATGTAATCGACTGTCTTTATTCATTAATATGCCCAACTAACTTTTATTAATAAAGCATAAATGAATGAAGTTTAATGGCACTAGTCACAAAGCTCATAGCCCGATCTATGACAGATGTCACTGTTTTTACAACGCGAATTCTGCAATAATAGCCAAAAAAATATGGCCGCAGTAATGGAATCAACTATACGACATACAACCGATTGGCATTTTTCAACATTGGCATCGTGGCTTGGGGTGACATCAGCGTGTGCCTATTATGCAAACTCAGAATTAGCACTATATTTGCAAATCATAGTAAGTGGTTCCATTTTAGCCATTTTGCTGTATGTGTTAAAACAGCCCAACAAATTTGTTCACGGCGCAGCGCTTGGCTATTTCTTGCTTATTTTGGCCATGATACAACTGAGTTCAACGTCCTTAGTTTTTATCCACCTAGTGATGTTCACAGCGGTTTTTAGTCCTCATTTTTCGCTTCCAAAAATACTGGCTTGTGTTGTGGCCGCCATGCTGGTGTATGGTTTAACGCATTATTCGCGCTGGGAAAATGGCATTCCTTGGATCACGTTTACAGTTTGGTTCTTCTTTTGTTTGATGAATTGGTTTGTTAGCCGGCGTATTGTCGAAAGTTTAAATACACATTACCAATCCCGCCAAAACTACAAAGAGTTAAAAGCCACCCAACACATGATGGGGGCGATGCATGCAGCGCAAGAACGACAAAATATATCACGCGAGCTCCATGACTCACTCGGCCATAAGCTTACCGCTCTAAGCATTAATTTAGATTTTGCTAAAAGAGCAGCAAATGAAGCCACCGTTGAAACCCTGTCTCTTTGCCACCAACTTAGCCAAGAAGTATTGGCAGAAGTACGCGAAATCGTTTCCACTCAACGCAATGACAAAACGATACTTAAGCAAGCTATTGAGGCCATTTGCGAACTAACACCTAATTTACACTGTGATCTCCAACTAAGTAAGGAGACAGAGCAGCTCCCTCAAGACTACGCCCTGTGTGTATTGCGCTTTACCCAAGAGATGATCAGCAACACCCTTAAACATACCCAAGCAAACCATTTTACTTTGCATGTGAATGTCTCTCACGTTGGCCAACACCCGCTGTTAATTGCAAAAGCGTATCACAATCAACCAGAGACCCATTTACCAAAACAAGGGAACGGATTAGCAGGATTAAATGAACGAATGGCACAATTTGGCGGTGAATTTTCACAACATCTTGAGCAAGAAACACTGATCAATACCATGACATTACCACTAAATTTAGAAGAAAAAAGCCATGATAAAGTGCCTACTAGTTGAAGATCAGACCTTGGTTCGTTTAGGCCTCGCTAATTTACTTAACCTCGATAGCGCCATTGATATAGAAGCCCAAGCTGAAGATGGCTTGCAAGCGGTTGCACTATTAGCTGAGCATAGTTTTGACATTGCTTTACTCGATATGAGAATGCCGAATTTAGATGGGCTCGGCGTGCTGCAAAAAATGCGCGAGAAGGGTGATAAAACCCCCGTGCTGATCATTACCACATTTGAAGATTGTGATGTATTAGTCAAAGCCCTTAATCTAGGTGCTCGTGGGTATGTGCTTAAAAACATTGAACTTGAAGAACTCATTAGTGCTATAAAGCAGGTCGTTGCAGGAGAGCGAGTATTGCAAAGTGCGGTGACTGACTTTTTACTCAAAAAGCAACTAAGCCCTCAGCTCTGCTTAACGGACAAAGAACAAACCGTATTGCAGTGTTTGTCTTTAGGTATGCCAAACAAAGTGATTGCCAAAAAATTAGATAACTCTGAGGGGACTATTCGTAATCATGTGTCACAAATTCTTGCCAAATTAGACGTAAAAGACCGCACTCAGGCCGTTATAAAAGCCATTAATCAAAACCTAATTTAACACGCGAACAACACCAAATTACTATTTTTGATTAGGCTTAAGTGGTGCAATCAACATAAATAAGAGTAAACAAAACCAACTAATAAACAAACAGACGACTATCCATGCGAGCTTTTCTTGGCGTTCCACTTTTTGTGACCTAGCAATGAGTATGATTGGCATCACCCAAATCTTGATTTCAGACATTAAAGATCTTCAGTGTCTGCTCATGGCACCGAACCGCCCGTCGACTCTAACTCATAACTGTCCAAAAACGCGCTAGAGTGGCCATCTGCCTCGCGCTCAAAGTACTCATTCAGTAAGTTTGGTTACAGTACTCTTAAAAATCATCATATTGCGATTACATTTATGCAAAACTGTGATACGGCACTATTGTTTTTCCTAAAACCTAAAACCTTTCCCCTCGCACCTTTTCTTCTTTACTTAACCGACAAATCATATTTAAGCACCAGTGCATCAATATAACGGGCACGAAGGGTATGTTGTTTTTCGTGTTCGGCACCATGACTAAGCGCGCGATTTAATAGTTTTAAAGCAGGGTGTAATTTGCTTCGCTCTGCTTGTGTGAGGTTTGGCTTTGTGCGTAATTCGGTTATATCATCTACAACTAAGCGACCAATATCAACGGCGGCGATTTCTTCAATTAAGCCATTTTGAGTTAGCACACCGTATTTACTGCATAAAAATTGTTGCCATACTTGTTGCAGGTGCTCTTCTAATTCACAACCAAATAGCTCTTCGTTAAATTCAAATCCTTGTTGAGCTAACTTCGTTAAACTTGCACTGTATTGCTGTGCAAAGTAGTTGAAGGCTTGACTGGATGAATCAATTTTTTGCTTGGCTAAGCCTTGTCCCCAGTTAACGCATCCTCGTGGATAGAAGTCGTCGTATTCTTCGCATTCATATAAACCAGAGTAAGAGCTACAACTAAGCTGATTTTTAATACAGTAACTGGGTTTTGGAAATAACCCGTTTTGTTGCCAAATTGCAAGAGTATCTTCATCGATTGCTAAGGCATGACAAAGCTCTTCGCTGTGATAAAAATGGGTTGCTAAAAATCGTGATAAACGCATAAAAGTGCACTCAAGGTTAGAAAATAAATATACTGTTTATTTATACAGCTGTTTATTTTGGACTAAGCACCTCTACAACACAAGTAATTTAATTAATTAGTTATGCAACACTCGGAAAACGCCTGCTTTTATGTTACAACTACGGCAAGTTTTTTTAAGATTAATTTTTTATGCGCACCCTAGAACAAATTAAACAAGCAAGCCTCATCACAGCAATTAAAACGCCTTATTTAGCCAGTGGTGAAATTGACTTAGCCACCTATGATTATTTAGTTGAACAGCAGATCGCCGCCGGTGTTGATGGTATTGTGGTCGGTGGAACCACAGGTGAAGGCCAGTTAATGAACTGGGAAGAGCATTTAATGCTGATTGCGCACAGCGTTAATAAGTATGCAGATAAGTTGGTGATTGTTGGGAACACTGGCAGTAACAATACCCGCGAAGCCGTTAAAGCGACTGAGTATGGCTTTGCCAGCGGTATGGACGCAGCGCTACAAATTAACCCTTATTATGGCCGCACATCGATTGCCGGTGTGATTGAACACTTCAAACGAGTGCTGGCAATTGGTCCTGCGTTTATCTATAACGTAGCAGGGCGTACAGGACAAGATTTAACCCCTGATATAATTGAACCGTTAGCACAACACGAAAATTTTATAGGTGTTAAAGAGTGCGGTGGTAATGAGCGCATTAATCACTATGAGCAACAAGGCATTGCTTGTTGGTCTGGTAATGACGATGAAGCACATGATGCTCGCCATACTTATAAAGCGCATGGCGTGATCTCGGTAACCTCTAATTTAATTCCTGGTTTGTATCGTCAATTAATGGACAGCAAAAGCGACGCGCTGAACGCGTCATTACAACCTTTGATCAGTTGGTTGTTCTGTGAGCCAAATCCAATTGCAATTAATACTGCATTGATGATGACAGGTGCAGTCAAGCCTGTATTTAGATTACCTTATGTGCCATTAAATGAGCAGCAGCAAGTGCAAGGGGTTACGTTGATCAATCAACTTGATGATGTTGCTGTTGTAGGTGGCTCTAAAGCCACACCATTAAATTTAGAAAATACAATTATTCTGCCATAATTTAGTTTGGGCTTTAAAAGATCGCCAACCATTGTTGTTATTGCTTAGCAAAGTATGCTTTGAAAAGGTCAAACACAAAAATGGCTGTAGAAGAGAAAAGGTAATTCTAGTTGGTTTATATATTTAAAAACTAACTGTTTGCCTTAAATTGCTGTATAATTTGCGACCCTTGATAATGTGGCCGCAGGTTATACAGCATGAATTTTAAATCTTTTAGTTTTGCCCCTGAACTTCTTCAGGCGTTAGATGAACTTAACTATCACACCCTTACGCCCATTCAACGTAATGCTATTCCAGCAGTACGTAAAGGCAAAGATGTTTTAGCCAGTGCCCAAACAGGCACCGGTAAGACAGCTGCTTTTGCTTTACCAATTATTCAAAAATTATCTGAAGTTGAATACACAAAAACTAATGCGCCACGTGCCTTAGTGCTAGCACCAACCCGTGAGCTTGCAGAGCAAATTGCCAATAATTTTACTGATTTTGCAAAGTACACCAAGCTTAAAACTGTGAGTTTATTTGGCGGTGTTAGTACGGTAGGTCAAGTTAATGGCTTAAAAGCGGGTGTCGATATCGTAGTCGCAACACCGGGTCGTTTACTGGATCATATTCGTTTAGGTAATCTAAGCCTTGCTGACGTACAACATCTTGTGCTCGATGAAGCTGACCGTATGCTTGATATGGGCTTTATTGGTGATATGCAAACAGTGATCAATGGCTGTGCTGAAGATCGCCAAATTTTGTTGTTCTCTGCAACATTCCCAGCGGCAATTAAACAGTTTGCTAGCAAAGTACTCAAGCAAGCTGAAATTGTCCGTGTTGATCAAACCAACAGCACTGCTGCAACCGTTCATCACGTGGTTTATCCAGTTGAAGAGCGCCGTAAACAAGAGCTGCTTTCTGAATTGATCGGTAAGAAAAACTGGCAGCAAGTGTTAGTGTTCGTCAACATGAAAGAAACGGCTGATGAGCTAGTTAAAGAATTAAACTTAGATGGTATCCCGGCTGCTGTGTGCCATGGTGATAAAACCCAGGGTAACCGTCGTCGTGCATTAAGTGATTTCAAAGCGGGTAAAGTACGTGTGCTTGTGGCTACAGAAGTTGCCGCTCGCGGGATTGATATTGATGACCTACCACGTGTAATTAATATTGACTTACCATGGCTTGCTGAAGATTACGTACACCGTATTGGTCGTACAGGTCGTGCCGGTAAACAAGGTCAAGCAATCTCATTTGTTAGCCGCGAAGAAGAAAACATGTTGTTTGAAATTGAAACCTTAATCGGTCAAAAAATTCAGCGTGAATACTTGCCGGGTTATGAAGTAAGTAACCGTGAAGTACTGATTGATAAAATTGGCAAAAAACCATCGCATTTGCGTCGTAGCCATTCAAATAAACCATCAGGTCAAGCAACTGGTGAAGCGCGAGCTAAAAACCGTTCACGTATCTCAAACGTACGTAAAACCCTCAAAGGTGCCAAACTTTCGTTAAAGAAATAATGGTATAAGTTAAGTCATTAACACCAAAAAGCCTCAATAAATGAGGCTTTTTTGTGAACAGTGAAAAACTACTTAGCTATTTTTCTCAAGCATAGATAACGCTAATGCTTCAGCGGCCTTTATACCGTCAATGCCTGCGGAAAGAATACCACCTGCATAACCCGCACCTTCACCGGCAGGGTATAGGCCTTGGGTATTGATACTTTGCATGCTTTTATCTCGTTTAATGCAAATTGGTGATGAAGTACGGGTTTCAACGCCCGTTAATAAGCCATCGTTTGATGAAAAACCACGAATTTGCTTATTAAATGCAGGAATTGCTTCACGAATGGCATCAATTGCATATTTAGGTAACACATTTGCTAGATCAGTGAGTTTGATACCTGGTGTGTATGAAGGCTTTACATCGCCTAAGTCACTTGAATCTTTACCTTTCAAGAAGTCGCCAATTAACTGTGCCGGTGCATCGTAATTACTACCACCTAGTTCAAAGGCTTGCTCTTCTAGTTTTCGCTGCAGATCAATACCGGCTAATGGATGACCTGGGAAATCTTCTTCAGGAGAAATCCCCACAACAATGGCACTGTTAGCGTTGCGTTCGCTGCGAGAATACTGACTCATGCCATTCGTTACCACGCGACCTTCTTCAGAGGTTGCTGCAACCACAGTACCGCCTGGGCACATACAAAAACTGTAAACAGTACGGCCGCTTTGACAATGGTGAACCAGTTTGTAATCTGCAGAGCCAAGGATCGGGTTACCAGCATTATCACCAAAACGGCATTCATCGATCATAGATTGTTTGTGCTCAATTCTAAAACCAACTGAAAACGGTTTTGCTTCAACGTAAATCCCTTTATCGTATACCATTTTAAATGTATCACGTGCGCTGTGACCTACCGCAAGCACAACATGACGGGTATCAAGTTGTTCACCGGAGGATAATTTCAGTCCTGTTACTTGGCCATCATCAAGTAGGATGTCATCAACGCGGGTGCTAAAACGAATTTCACCGCCGAGCGCTTCAATACTTGCACGCATTTTTTCAATCATCGTAACCAGCTTAAAAGTACCAATATGCGGTTTGCTGACATACATAATTTCTTCTGGTGCGCCCGCAGCTACAAATTCAGTGATCACTTTACGACCATAATGCTTTGGATCTTTAACTTGGCTGTAAAGTTTTCCGTCAGAGAATGTTCCTGCGCCGCCTTCACCAAATTGCACGTTTGACTCGGTATTTAGAGTACGTTTTCGCCAAAAACCGAAAGTGTCTTTGGTACGTTCACGTACTTCTTTACCACGTTCTAAAATAATGGGTTTAAACCCCATTTGCGCCAGTATTAAACCAGCAAACAGTCCACAAGGGCCAAAGCCTATCACCACAGGACGTTCTTGAATTGTTGCTGGTGCTTGAGCAACAAATTTATAGCTGGTGTCAGGGGCTGGTTTTACATGTTGGTCTTTAGCAAACTGAATTAATAATTGCGCTTCATTATCAACCTCAATGTCGAGGGTATAAATAAGTAAAATGGCGGTTTTTTTGCGGGCATCGTAACCACGTTTAAAGACATTAAAGCTATGGAGTTGGCTGTTATCAATGCCAAGTTTAGTTATAATTGCTTGCTTTATGGCATCTTCGCCATGATCAAGTGGCAGCTTAATTTCTGTTAAACGTATCATATTTAGTCTCTGTTAGGTGTCTTAGCAGTCGCTGACGCGAGTTGCTCACAATAGCGGACTATTTTACGTTAATTTAAGCCTCGATGGCAGCGATTATTTATTGTATTTTGGCTGTGGTTGGGTATGATCTCCAGCTGTATTAAGATATGTTAGGCAAACGTTAAAATGGCATTTGTAGTCACTGAAAACTGTATAAAGTGTAAATACACTGACTGTGTAGCAGTGTGTCCAGCAGATGCGTTTTATGAAGGCCCTAATTTCTTGGCGATCAGTCCGATTGATTGTATTGATTGTGGTTTATGTGTTCCAGAATGCCCCGCTGAAGCAATTTATCAAGAAGATGAATTACCTGATTCGCAACAAGAATTCACCGAACTGAATGCCGAACTTGCTCTTATTTGGCCGCGTATCACTGATGTAAAACCAGCCCCTGAAGATGCCGATACCTGGAATGGTGTGGCCGATAAATTAAAGTTAATTGAGACCTAAAATCTCAGCTTTTTGTCTTGATTAGTTAATTAAAATAACATTTTTACAATCAAACTATTAACAAATGTACCTGCGTGAATTACAATTGCTACTTAACTTACTCATCCGAGTAACTGAGTATTAAATGGATGTTTATGCAGTATATAAAATTAATAACGTTACCTGTCTGGGTTTTAGCTTTCGCTTTATGTAGTACGTTTGCACACGCTGAGCAACAACAATTTAGTTTAGCGCACATTGATCAAGGTATTGATCTTGATGGTGAGTTGAGCGAACCGCACTGGCAACAAGCCACTTTAATCCCTTTACGCTATCAAAATGAACCCAACGAAAAAGGCATACCACCTGTAAAAACAGACGCTTATATCTATGAAGATGGCAACTATTTATATCTTGGTTTTGTTGCTTATGATAATGATCCCAGTCAAATACGTGCAGCACTTCGAGATCGCGATACATTATGGTCGGATGATAATGTCGCATTGATGATTGATACTTTTAACGATGAGCGAACAGGTTATGAGTTTTACGTAAATCCACTCGGTGCACAAGGTGATATGCGCATGACCGATACCGATGGCTGGACTGAAGACCCATCGTGGGATGCGATTTGGGACAGTGCAGGGCAAATAACTGACCAAGGTTATACCGTAGAGATGCGCATCCCGTTCACTGCATTGCGTTTTCCTAAAAATAAAGCCGATATGACATGGGGGTTTGCGCTGTGGCGTAATTATCCTCGAGATGTTTTATATCAATTATCCAATGTAGGTTTTGACCGCGACGTGAAATGCAGTTTTTGCCAGTTTGATAAAATAACAGGCTTTAATGCCATGGAGCCGAGCAAAAATATTCAATTAACACCGACCTTGACCGCTCTTCGCAATGATGTGAAAGAGGCTGTACCAGGGGATTGGCAAAATGGTGATATTGAGACTGAAGCTGGACTCGATTTACGTTGGGGGATCAGCCAAGATGCGGTTATTAATGCCACAATTAATCCCGATTTCTCGCAAGTAGAGACCGATAGTTTAGAGTTGGATGTCAATACCACATACTCTATTTATTATGCTGAGAAACGCCCGTTCTTTTTAGATGGTGCATCGTATTTCAAAAGCAGTTTATTTGAGCTTTTATATACTCGTACAATTGCCGAGCCTGAAATTGGCGCCAAAATAACCGGTAAAACAGATGCACATAGTTATGCTTTTATGTATGCCGATGATGAAAATACCAGTCTTTTTTTACCGACTAACCAAGGTTCTGGCTTTGCTAATTTAGCTGAAAAATCAAAGTCAGCGGTTGGCCGATATCAATACGACATTGGCGAGCAGGGCACTATTGGGGTGATGAGCACCCACCGTGAAGCGAATGACTATCACAATACCGTACTGTCGGTAGATGGTAGTTATTGGTTTAATCAAACAGATAGTGTGTTGTATCAAGTTGCTACCTCTGATACTAAAAACTCCGCTTTTTTAACTGATAATTATGGCTTGGAGAAAAATCAATCTGATCAAGCTTATAAGATCGAGTTTGCTCGCGAGAAACGGGATTATAAGCTACTTGCCAGTTACGAAGATATTGGTGAGGATTATCGTACCGATGTTGGCTATCAAGGAAAAGTAGATTATAAAAAAGTGTTACTAGGCGGCGGGCAAACTTGGTACTTAGACGCAAGTGAGATGATAACCGAATATTCTTATAATGTTGATTGGGACAAAACCTGGGCGCAAGATGGTAGCTTGCTTGAAGAAGAGTACGAAGGGTATATTTTTTTAAAAGGCCAATTACAGTCATCCTTAGAGTTTGGTTTGATCCATCGTAATGAGAGCTATAAAGATGATTTTTATAATCAAAATATCGGCTTTATTTATGGTGGTTTTAACCCAAGCAAAGATTTACGTATTACGCTCTATAGTGAGTTTGGTAGTAAAATAGATTACAGTAATGAGCAGTTAGGTGATTTATTTACTCTAGAGCCAGAACTTACCTGGGACATCAATGATCATTGGCAACTACAGCTTGAACACAGTTATAGCCGTTTAGATAACCCACAAGGTGAAAATGTATTTACAGCGAATCTAACCGATTTACGAATTTATTATAAATTTAATATGCGCTCGATGCTGAAACTGATTATACAGTTTGAAGATATCGACCGAAATCAAAATGCTTATTACTTTGCTGTAAATCACATCAACCGAGATTATGGCAGTCAGCTTGTTTACTCATATAAAATTAACGCACAAACATTATTTTACTTGGGTTATTCAGATAAAGGCTATCAAGATGACTCATTAAAAAGTATAGAACGCGATCAACGTACTTTCTTTACTAAATTAAGTTATGCATGGCAGCTTTAAATTACATTTTAAAAAAGCCCTTAGTATTTAACTAAGGGCTTTTTTTATTGCTATAAATTACGAAAATATGCATCAACAAACTGTTGTTGGTTTGGTGCTTTTGGCGCTGTAGTAAATTTGATTAATGAGTCGGTATGACGCAGTTTTAGTTCATTACTAAATTCACAATCAACCTGATTAAATTGTTGTACTTTAGCTTTAAATTTAGCTGATTGTTGGCATTGCTTTGCTAATGAGTTGGCTACTTGTGCACAATATGCGCCAACGGCATAAGTTTGTAAGGTTTTATCATCAAGTGCTTGCCAATTTACTGAGGTGGCTATGTCTTTCTCACACTGTAAATTTAGCTCTTTACTAGCGTCAGTAAGTGCGATTTGTGATTGTTTAATTGCATTATCGCGATCAAACTTAGCTAGTTTTAACTGAATACCTTGCTCAAGTTGGCTTATATATTGTGCATAGGTATCTTCGCTTATTCCTTTTGCTCGCTTATCTTTTAGTTCACTCAAATAAATTGCTTGGCGGCTATTTGGCAAATATAGTGTGTAGCTACAACAGCTATAACCTTGCTCTTTCGTGACGAGTGCTCGCTGTTCCCCGTCAAACGTGTATTTGTAAGCTTGTATACTTCCGTGAGGTTTCAGAGCGGTTAAAAAAACCACTTCGTCAATAGGACTATTTACCCCAACGACTTTGACCAATGCTTGGCTGTTATCAAGGGTATTAATAATAGTCACTTGCTCGCCACTTGATGACTCAAGTACAAGAGGATATTTTTGTAATTCTATCGCGTAGCTACAAGTGCAGAATAAACTGAGTAACAGAAAGATATTTTTCATTGTTAAATCCATTTAAAGTTAAACAAAATAGTTAAACATTTTAACATAGCTAACGTGTTATTTTAATGCTCTTTTATTTTATAGGTTGCTATGGCGTCTCTTACCACAGGTTCAAGACCTTGTAAGCCCCATTGCTTACCTGTTTCAATCGCTTTTTCAATTGGTTGGTTAAGCTCTATTGCGTTATAAAGTGCAATCAGTGCACCAACTCGGTTACCACTTGCACAATGCAGTAATGTTGGGCTCTCAGATGCTTGCGCTAATAATTGCTGCAGCTTTTTTGCATTTTCAATATTGATATCGGCTCTTGATGAAATGGGCAGTGAAAAGTATTGCAGTCCTAAATTGGTCACTAAAGCCTGTTCATCCCAATTATTTTCCCCATCCCCGCGTAAATTAATCACATACTTTATACCTTGCTTTGCAAGCTGCTGAAATTGCTCTTTAGAAGGTTGTCCTGCAGTATAGATGTGTTGTTGCGGGTTCGCATAATTAGTTAATGCAACGGACTTTATATTTACTGATGGGAGTGGCTGCGCATAACTTGTTATGCTGATCAAAGAACATGCTAAAGTGATAATAAAAAATACTATTTTCATAATTTTAGATCTCGTTGAAGTTGCTAGTAATGTGGCAATTGTATAAGTAGTTACTATTATTAAAGCAGATAGTTTAGTTTTTCAAACAGGTTAGAGTTACTCAATAATAATGCCAGCAACAGCTGGCATTATTTATCGGTTATTAAGGTGTGTAATAAATTGGTGAGCCAGGCCCTACTGGCAGACCAAATACAAACACCCACAAATAAAACAGAGCAACCCAACCGACAAAGAAAATCATACTATAAGGCAGCATGGTGGCGACTAAAGTGCCTATTCCCATGTCTTTTTTATATTTAGTGGCAACGGCGAGGATCAAGCCAAAGTAACTCATCATTGGGGTGATCAAGTTCGTGACAGAATCACCAATCCGATAAGCCGCCTGAATGGTCTCTGGCGCATAGCCAATCAACATGAGCATAGGTACAAATATTGGCGCAGTGATTGCCCATTGTGCAGATGAAGAACCTAAGCTTAGATTAACTAATGCACACATTAATATAAATAACACAAATACTTCAGGACCAGTCAGATTGAGGGCTTGTAACATAGCAGCGCCATTTATGGCTAAAATAGTCCCTAAGTTAGTCCATTTAAAGAAGGCAACAAACTGCGCGGCAAAAAATACTAATACAATGTACATGCCCATTGAGCTCATACTTTTGCTCATTGCGTTGATCACGTCTTTATCATTTTTCATGGTGCCTACTACACGGCCATAAACGAAACCTGGTATACCAAAGGTAATAAAAATAAATACCACAATCCCTTTAGAAAAAGGCGAGTGGGCAAATAAGCCTGTTTCAGGATGGCGCAAAATACCATCTGCAGGCACGATTGTCCAAGCAAGTAGTAGTGATACTAACAATAAAGAAAATCCAGCCCATTTTAAGCCTGATTTTTCTTTAGCAGTTAAGCCTTCTATATTATTCTGCGCCAGATCAGCACTGGCATCGTCGGGGTTGTATTTTCCAAGGCGGGGTTCAACAATTTTTTCAGTAACGATGGTGCCTAATACGGCAATCAATAAAACTGAAATCATCATAAAATACCAGTTTGCTTCAGCGCCAACTTGGTAAGTTGGATCAATCATTTGTGCTGCCGGAGTCGTAATACCTGCAAGCAATGGATCAATCGTACCTAACAATAAATTAGCACTGTAACCACCTGATACACCAGCAAAAGCAGCGGCTAAGCCGGCTAAAGGATGACGCCCTAAACTATGGAAGATCATTGCGGCTAAAGGGATTAATACAACATAACCAAGTTCAGATGCGGTATTAGATAATATAGCGGCAAATACCACCATAAAAGTAACTAAGCGTTTTGATGCCCCCATTACCATGCCACGCATTGCAGCAGATAATAGCCCTGAATGTTCGGCAACGCTGACACCTAATAGTGCAACAAGCACAGTGCCTAAAGGGGCAAAACTAGTAAAATTAGTAACAAGACCGGTGACGATACGTTGTAAGCCTTCAGCACTTAATAGACTCACAACTTCGATAACGCCGTCAGCTTCACGACCTGCGGAGCCAATTGGGCGAGGATCAATTGCAGTTAATCCAAACCAATCAGCAATACCACTGAAAACAATAATGGCCACACAAAATAGGGCAAACAAGGTGATTGGGTGGGGTAACATATTCCCCAAAAACTCAACAGAGGCTAAAAATCGGTTAAATAATCCCGATTGTTTTTCTTCACTCGATGAGTCGGCAGTGTCGACGGCTTTTGACATAGCAAGGCTCTTAAAATTTAAAATTTCCGCAATCTATCATTTTTAAGCATTATTATCATCAATAAACGGTGGTTTACCAGATGGGTACGATAAACTGTCAATTAGGCTATAGAATTCCTTTGAAAAGTAATGGATAGCGACGTAATCGCTGGCCAATATAGTCATCCGCTAAGATTTGCTGACAAATATCTTCAATATTATCAGAAGCTTCAAACACCCAGTCGAATCGTTCGATTGCAGTTAAAAACCCTCGCTTCAGGAACCGTTGTTGCCGATACTCCTCAAGATTACCTTTAATTATGGCAAGCTTACTTTCATCGTCGCGTAATTCTTGCACAACCTTGGCTATAAAATCTGTATGTTGGTTGTGCTTGTTAGCTGAGCGAATGCGGGGTTTGCTGTTATACACAATTACACCTCATTGATTATATTTTCCAGCTTTTTAAGGAAGTCATCTTTATGCTTCTCATGTTCATAATCGAGATGATAGGTGTTGTGAAAACCAAATCTGAGCAATACGCCACTGCCTTTAAGATAAATGGTATAACCATCAATATCTGAAAATGCGGTTAATCCTTTATAGTGTTTCCCTTCATTATTTATCTCACCATGTTGGATGATCTGCTCATAGACAGCTAATATTTGTTTTCCTTCGATGTCATTTTTCATCACTACTCCAAAAGTTGCTTTGATAATTAAATTGATACGAAACCTAACTCTATTTAGTTTATACCATGTAATGATAAATGATCGAAAAGTTCACCGATGTCGCAAAATTACAATCTGCTGAGAAAGCGACCATGCTAAGGTGAATTTATTTTAGGGATAACAATGATGAAGTTTAAATATATTAAGCTGTTGTGGGTCTTTTTGTACTTTTCATGCAGTCAACATTTGTTAGCAAATGAGTCAAATTTGGTTTTAAAAAACCAACAGGGTGAACTGTTCGAGCTGAATAAAATCGTTGGCAAAAAGCCTGTGTATTTAAAATTTTGGGCGACTTGGTGTAAACCGTGTATGGAGCAAATGCCACACTTTCAGCAGGCCTATGAACAGTATGGAGATACAATTGATACAATAGCGATTAACATTGATCTAAATGATGATCCTACTGCTGTTGCAGCTGTTAAAAAAGAGTTTAATTTAACCATGCCGATCATGAGTGATCATACCGCAAAAGTTGCTCAGCATTATCAATTTATAGGCACTCCTTTTCATGTATTACTCGATAAAACGGGCAAAGTTATTTTTCAAGGCCATGAAGCAGATAAAGCACTTGATAATACACTGCGATTATTATCACATGACGGCGTGGTGGCAAAGGCCCACTTGTTAGATGAAGGTAATAAGCAAGCTGCGACTGCTTTAGTTATTCCAGAGTTTGGCTTAAAAGCAATATTATATACGGCAACGTGGTGTGATTGGTATTTAGCTGATACTCGCCCGAAGATGGCAACAAACTGTGCCGCAGCTCAAAAGCAAATCAATCTATTAACCAATCAGGGAATTGATACTGAAGCTAGGGTTAGCCAATTATGGACAGATCAAGCAGCTGTTGATGAATATATCGAAAAATTTAAAGTCATACATCCGGTGTACATTGATCACGGTAATGATTTATTTATTGATAATAAAATCAGTAGTGTGCCTACCTTGGTCATTTATAAAAATGGACACATGGTTAATCGTATCAGCGATTTTTCTAGCCCTGTAAATTTGCAAAGTAAGTAATAATTTGCTTTGAAAACGAGCAAATCTAGCCTATCCTCTAGGCTCATTCATCAGTGAGCTTAGAGCATGATAGATAAGGCGTTATTACTTAAAACTCGCGAGTTATCAGATCGATTAATCGCCCTACAAACCCCGATCCGCATCTTAGATGCGATAAATTGGGATAAAAGCATAAAAGAAGAGTTTTTTAGACAAAAATGTCAAAAAAACCCACTGGTTGATAAAGCCTATTATCAGCAACGGGATCTAGGTTTTGTACCTAGCGAGCTACGCCAAGCATTTTCTGATCTAAACCGTAATATCATTAGCCAGCTTGGGCAACTCAATCCTATCGCTCAATATATGAGTAAAATGTGCAGCGAGTACAAAACGGTATTGAGTATGCTTGAATACCGTGGCACTGCTGAATTTCATGATTTATCTGTAGAGTTGTTTGGTCATCCAAAAGATTTATTTCATGCCGGTGAGCCATCGTTATCAGAGCTTGCAAATATGCTTGAGTTACCGCTCAAAAATCTATTAGCGGCCGATATTTTACCTGATGATCCTAAAAATATAGATGCTGATGAAGCCGTTCGGATTCTAGCTGAACAAGTACGTTTAAGCATGCCAGGTATCGATGTTGAAGTGGTCATTAGTGATGGGATCGTCAGTGATGCAGCTGCTGGTGCTAATAATATTAAGCTAAATCAAGATGTAAAGTTTTCTCAACGAGAGCTTGATATTTTAGAAGTACATGAGGGCTGGATCCACGTCGGTACAACGCAAAATGGTTTAGCTCAGCCATACTTAACCTGTTTAAGTAAAGGCACGCCAAGTTCAACAGTGACACAAGAGGGGCTGGCAGTACTAACCGAAATCATCACCCTTAAATCAACACCTCGACGTTTAGCGAAGTTAGTAAATCGTATTCAAGCGGTGACCAAGGTAATTGATGGGGCTGAGTTTGTTGATATATATCGTGATTATGTTGCTCAAGGCTTGAGTAAAGATGAGAGCTATACATTGGCCCAGCGAGTATTTCGTGGCAGTACCGCAACAGGGTTGCCATTTACTAAAGATATCGCTTATATCAAAGGGTTTGTATTGGTTTACAATTTAATTCGGGTTGCGATACAACTTGGCCGCATCGATCAATTACCTTTGCTGTTAGTGGGTAAAATCTCGATTGATGACTTTAGACTAATATCGCAATTACATGATTTAGGTGTAATTGAAGACCCTAAGTTTGTTCCACCACATTTTAAAGATTTACGTGGTTTAGCAACGTGGCTTAGTTTTGGCCGTTTTATTGGTGATTTGTCATTTGAACAGTTAGAAAACGACTATAAACCACTATTTATATAGTGACTCATAATCCTAGTATAAAAACAATAAAAACGCAGTTGTTCATTACAACTGCGTTTTTTCTATCGTACAGCTAAGTACTTTATGAAATCAGCCAGTAAGCACCCAGCTTTAAACACATGCACTTATGATCTGAATCTAGATTAATTAACGTGCATTGGTGCTTTCAAAGATTTTATCGGCCGATGCAGCAACGAAACCGGTATATAGTTCACCATCAGGTTTCGCATAACGCAGGGCAAACTCATAAAAACAACTAGGTACGCTCATCGTCGTGTCACTAAACTCTACGGCAAAGTCATCGGCAAGGGTTGATGATTGCTCAAGTAATACCTCAGGTGAGCCTTTTACTTCACCGCCTGAAATATTAAGGGCAAAACCGGCATCTTTAAGCGCTTGGTTAACGTCTTCAATTTTATCAAATTTGGCAAGTTCATTAATGTTCACGGTGAAATGATTAGCACGGTAACCCCATGCTGACATCCACGCTGCATATTCGCTTTCAGCGAGTAACTGTTTATAAGTTTCAGAGCTTACTTGCCAATGGGTGCCTGAGTATAAGAAGTTTTCTGCGGTTACGGCATCTGCATCTATGCTGGCAACCAGCTCATTAACGATGTTTTGCAGTTGTTCAGAACATTGCTCTACAAGTAATTCAGAAATAAATACTTTTGGTTGCTTTGGATCGCTATGCTCATAATGTTTAGCATACAATTTTTTAGCTTCAAAATGATATTCACCACATTCTTTATAACCGACGGCTAAGAAATGGGCGGCTAACTTTTCCAGACCAATTTTTTCATGATTGAAAGTGCGTAGTGCAATATGGTCGTTGATCACATCATCTTGTTGTGTCGAGCCTAATAGCTCATGAACTTTTACAGCTGACGGTGTTACCGCTAGGTAGTTTTGCCATAAGTTGTCAAAAAGGGCATTTACATCTGTGTGCATTTTTAATTCCTTAATTTAATTTCTGCAGCCGTTAAGCTGCAGACTGATTATTCAATAATTAAGCCCGGCGCAAGGGTACTTGGTAAACTAACGCTTGGTGCTTCAACAGAGGCTACTGGGTATGAGCAGTAATCTGCGGCGTAATAGGCGCTCGCTCTGTGGTTACCACTGGCACCAATACCACCAAATGGCGCGGCACTTGATGCACCGGTAATTGGGCGATTCCAGTTAACAATACCGGCGCGAATATGTTTTAAGAAGTGCTCATAATCTTCACTTGAGTCACTTAAAAGCCCAGCCGATAAACCAAATGAGGTATTGTTCGCTTCCACAATTGCACTGTCAAAGTCGCTATAGCGATAAATTTTAATTAATGGGCCAAAGTGTTCTTCATCTGCGATGCTGGCCACATTTGTTACATCGATAATACCAGGGCTTACAAAACCAGTGCCTGGTTTTAAGTGTTTTAGTTCAACTAAAGGTTCAGCTCCCATATCAATCAATTGTTGCTGAGCGGCGACCATCCCAAGCGCTGCTTTTTCGCTGATCATAGCCCCCATGAAAGGTTGTTCTTCGCTAAAGCTGTCTGCAACTTTAATACTTTTAGTTGCGGTGATCAGCTTTTCTAAAATAGCATTACCATTAGCTGTATTTGCAATAAATACCCGACGGGCGCACGTACAGCGCTGGCCAGAAGTTATAAAGCCGGATTGGATAATATCATGCACGGCAGCATTTACGTCAGCCACATCTTTAACTATGAGCGGGTTATTCCCCCCCATTTCTAGCGCTAAAATTTTACCTGGATGTCCAGCAAACTGCTTATGTAATAAATGACCTGTGTTTGAGCTGCCAGTAAAAAACAACCCATCGGTATCTTGGTGGCTAGCAAGTGCAATACCGGTGTCAACTTCACCCTGAATAAGGTTGATCACCCCAGCTGGCAGGCCTGCTTTTAACCATAACTCAAGTGTGTATTGAGCAACAAGTGGGGTTAGCTCAGATGGTTTAAATACGACGGTATTACCCGCTAAAATTGCCGGTACTATATGACCATTAGGGAGGTGGCCTGGGAAATTATAAGGGCCAAAAATAGCCACTACTCCATGCGGCTTATGACGAATAAAAGCTTTAGCGCCGGGCATTGGATTTTCAGTAGTGCCTGTTCGTTCATTATGAGCTTTTATTGAGATCGCCACTTTGCCTGTCATAGCACCCACTTCGGTGCGTGTTTCCCATAGTGGTTTACCTGTTTCGCGGGCAATGATAGTCGCAAACTCTTCGCTATTTTCTTTTAGCTGGCTGACAAAACGTTCAAGAACCGCAATACGCTCTGTAATTGGGGTATTTGCCCATGTAATGTGTGCCTGACGAGCTGATTTAATGGCTGCGTCTACTTGTTCTTTACTTGCCGCTTTACCTTGCCAAACAATGTCCCCGTTACTTGGGTTTATTGAACAGAAATCATGACCTAAGCCAGTTTGCCATTGGTTATTGATTAGTTGGCTGTTGTGCGTATTAACGCTCATAGAAACTCCTACAGAGGTTTACAGACGGAAAAACCGCGCTGCATCTCCTTGTTTTAATTTAAGTGCTTTTGCAACTTCACTGCTAATAATCAAGGTATGTTTAGCATGATTATAATGTGCATGTTTTGTGAAAGTGGCTCTGAAGTCATTCACGCCTTGATTACAAATAGCTAAGGTGTCGGAACTTTGTTGATTAATATGATCAAGTTCACCTATGGTAATAGGGCATACTTGAGATTCACGGATGCTACGTATATTGCCAAGTTTGGCTTCAACTGTTGGCCCAGCATCAAATAAATCAACGTAACCTCGATGCTCAAAACCTTCTTTTTCAAGCAATTTTAGTGCAGGTTTAGTGTGCTCGTGTACTTTACCAATTACAGCTTGCGCTTTTTTGCTTAACAGGTTGGCGTAAATAGGGTACTTGGGCATTAATTCACTAATAAATACTTTATCGCCTAAGCCGACTAAATGATCGGCTAGTGGGAATTCAATACTGAAAAAATGTTCTTCAAGCCATTGCCAAAATGGAGAATGGCCGTTTTCGTCACTAACGCCACGCATTTCTGCAATGATGGTATCGGCAAAACGCTCACTGTGTTGAGCCATAAACAAAAAGCGTGAACGCGATAAGAAACGTCCTGTTAGCCCTTTGCGGCTATCTTCACGTAAAAATAGTGTGCATATCTCTGAGCAGCCGGTGTAATCATTACACATGCTGAGAATATCAACGGTGTTATATACGTCAAGAGTGCGTGAATGATGAACCGTTTTACCTAAATGATAGTGATACAAAGGAACGTTCATACCGACCGCCGCTTCAATCGCGGTAGTGCCAACGACTTGACCTGTTTCACTGTCTTCTAATACAAATAGGTAGCCCTCGTCTTGAGGCTTATTAATGTTTTTTGCAAAGCTCCTTTCTGCTCGTTCAATTTTCTCTAGCAACAAGGCATCATCAACAGGTAATGATGTAAAACCATGGCCTGACTCTATTGCTATTTGTTTTAGTGAGTCAAAATCATTTGCGGTTATAGGACGTAATACTTGCATTTAAAAGTGCTCCATTAACACCCTAAACAGGGCGTTAAATTAGGTTAACCGTTTACAACGTCTGCTACGGCTTTTTCAAAGCGCACTAGACCTTCTTTAATGTCCTCAAGTGGGATCACCAGCGAAGGCGTAAAACGAATAACATCAGTACCAGCAACTAAGCTCATTAGCCCTTGTTGAGTACTTGCTACTAAGAAGTCGCGAGCGCGCCCTTCAAACTTGCTGTTTAGTACGGCGCCTAATAATAGACCTTTACCGCGTACTTCACTAAATACGTCGTATTTTGCGTTGATCGCTGCAAAACCATCACGGAAAAGCTGTTCACGCTGTTTAACGCCGCTTAGCACTTGTTCGGTATTCACGGTATCAAATGCCGCTTCTGCCACTGCACACGCTAACGGGTTACCGCCATAGGTTGAACCATGCGTGCCCACTTTAAGATGTGCTGCAATATCAGAAGTGGTGATCATCGCACCAATAGGGAAACCGCCACCCAACGCTTTTGCTGTTGTTAAAATATCTGGTGTCACGCCTAATTCTTGGTATGCGTATAGTGAGCCTGTACGGCCTACACCCGTTTGTACTTCGTCAAAAATAAGCAATGCATTGTGTTTATCACACAAAGCACGCACACCTTTGATAAATTCATTATTTGCAGAGATAATGCCGCCTTCACCTTGCAGAGGTTCCATCATTACGGCACAGGTTTTATCGCTGATCAGTGCTTCAAAAGCAGCTAAATCATTGTAGTCACAATGATCAATTGCGGCTGGTTTAGGACCAAAACCGTCAGAATATGCGGTTTGGCCACCCACAGTTACGGTAAAAAAGGTACGACCATGAAAGCCTTTGTTAAATGCGATTATTTGGCTTTTATCAGCACCATGTACATCCAATGCGAAACGACGTGCGAGTTTTAGCGCTGCTTCATTTGCTTCTGCGCCTGAGTTTGCAAAGTAAACTTTGTCTGCAAATGTTGCGTCGGTGATTTTTTTAGCTAATCGAAGTGCTGGCTCATTAGTCATGACATTGGATAAGTGCCAGATTTTTTCGCCTTGCTCTTTTAACGCATTAACAAGGGCTGGGTGACAGTGACCTAAACAGTTGACCGCAATACCGCCAGCAAAGTCGATATATTCTTTATCGTTTTGATCCCAAACACGAGAACCTTGGCCACGCACCGGAATAACCTCTGATGGGTTATAGTTAGGGACCATTACGTCGTTGAATAATTCTCTTGTTACTTGCATTTGTTACACCTAATTCTGGCTTAATATGAAAAAAAACAAATTGCATTTGATGGGTTAATCAAGCCGTTATTACCCTGCAATAATGTGCTTTAATAATTTTTCTTATTTACTACCGCTATTATCTGAGTTCAAAGCTTAAATTTGCAGTGCTATTTTGTGAAAAATGATTAAAATAAAATACAAAATGACGAGGTTAATAATCAATATGATAACTATACAAGACGAAAAGCTACTTTCTATACTTCGCACGAATGCCAGAGCGAGTATTTCTGATCTTGCCAGGGCACTTAACTTATCACGCTCAACGGTACAAAGTAGGATGTTAAAGCTAGAAGAGACTGGAGTGATAAAGGGCTACAGTGTTGACTATGGCGATGCGTACTTAAGTGCCATGGTATCGGCCCATGTATCGATTAAGGTAAAGCAAAAACTAACCACTAAAACTAACCTCGAGCTCAAGCAGATTGATGCCATCTCACAATTGTATGCTATCAGTGGTGAGTTTGATTTAATTGCAGTTGTGCAAGCACAAAATCTAGAAAAACTCAGCCATTTACTCGATGATATTGGTAATTTAGATGGAGTTGAACGTACGACTTCTTCTGTTATTTTAGAAACAAAATTTAAACGCTAAGTTGACGATAAATACAGAATGTCATACTTTCTATTGTGACTAAACAGTATTTACACACTACACTTACGACTAGCACTGGGTTTTCTTACTCGTTAATGTAATTATGAGAGCAAATTTTATTGACGTTTTTGTTTGATTTATATTTTTATAATCTTTTATACGGGTAATTAGTCATAATAAGAATGTTCAGTTATTTGAATAGAGGATCCTTATGGAAGAAAACTTATTAAATTCACTAATTAAAATAACCAAAAACCGTGATGTAGATTCATTGGAATATAGCTTGATCTCGACGATCCAAGAATTTGTTGGTTGTACAGAAATTGTAGTTTATAAGGATTTAGACGTGCAAAGTGATTTAACGATTGAGCGCAGTATATCGTTAAAAGTAATCAATGGTAATCAGTTTGAGTGGGCGCAACGTCAAGTTGTTGATTCACCAGAGCCTGAACTGTTGTCATGTTTGCGCTCAGCTTGCATTATTACTGTACAGTCTGCTGATGGTATCGAGAAACGTTGGTTACCAATATCTTTGCAAGAAAAGCCGATAGGTGCAATTGCTGTTGTTTGCAAAGGTTTAAAAAGCTCGGATCAGGTTTTGCTTAATGCCTTTTGCCGTATTTATGAAAATTATTTATTTATCTTGCATGAGAATGAACGGGATCAACTGACTGGTCTGTTAAATAGGCAAACATTTGATAAAAAAATAAAGCAGCTAATTGAAAAGCAAGTAATTAAACAGCATAAAACGGTTAAAACGGATGATAATCGCAAGCGAAAGCTCAGTTCAACATCTTGGTTAGCAATGCTTGATATTGATCATTTCAAAAAAATTAATGATAGCTTTGGTCATGTTTGTGGTGATGAGGTTTTATTGTTACTTGCACAAAAAATGCGTCACTTCCTGCGTTCAACAGACTTGATTTTTCGCTTTGGTGGTGAGGAATTTGTGATAGTGTTTGAACCTACTAACTTTGAATCTATCGAAAAGAAAATGAATGAGTTTATGGAGATGATCAGAGACACTCATTTTCCATTTGTTGAAAATATGACTGTAAGTATAGGCATGTGTCGTATCAGTCCTTATGATTTCCCTATTACTGTATTGGAAAATGCGGATAAGGCACTTTATTATGCAAAAGAAAATGGTCGCAATAGGCTGTGCTTTTATGAACAGTTAATGGAAAATAACTTAATTAACTCAAACGACAAAAGCACTGATATAGATTTATTTTAATCTGACGCCGTTGGTATTTTCTTAATGATGGTTTTTTTTACTTCATCGAGTTTAATGACATAGGCGTTACCGCCAATTCCTTTAAATTCTTCATCGGTAAATACAATGGTATTTTCATCATAAAATGTAATCGCTTCTTTTTGAGTCACAATACCCAAATCTATCCGCGATACGTCTCCTGAGAAAAACTTATCACCAGTAAAGTTTTCAAATAACCAAATGCTTGTTGAATCTAGTAATACTAACTTTGTACGATCGGGGCTAAGTGCCGCTGAAGTTATCCAACAGAGCTTTTCCATCGTTGTACAAGTTTTAAAGGAATCTATTAACTGCGCATCAAAATTCGCTGCATGATCGCCAACTTTATACAAATTTGTAATCCCATCAAACGGTTCCGTACGGTTTTTAGTAAACAAATATAAGTGGCGGCCAAAGGCTACAAATGCTTCTAGGTCAAAGTTTCGTTTATCTGGAGTGATAGGGCTACCGTCGAGTTCTGGATAAGTGAACTTGATAATTTCAGCTTCGGTGGTATCAGTTTTAATGTCGATGGGATTTTCTATTTTATAAATAGTGAGCCATTTACGTTCTTGATTATTATTACCAAAGTCTCCTAAAAAGAAGTGCCCAAAATCATTCTGAGTCATATCTTCCCAATCAATGTTTTTCGCATTAGTAACCAGTACCTCTTTGGCGATAGAGCCATCTTCGTTGAGACGATAAAGTTTTGCTTCATTACCGCCATCATTTATTGCCCATAAGCGCTTGAATTTATCAAATTCGATCCCCGATATTTCTTTTAGTTTAGGATCAACACTGAGTTTCTTTTTGCTGTATAAGGTATAAATTGACATGCTAGTAAGAATAACACTAACTAAAATTACGATTGAGATTAAGGAAAAGAGACTTTTTTTAAGCATGTAAGATGGGGGATTGGATACTAATTATTAAGTATTATTATCTATTTTTAGCTAGATTTCCATGGTAATAAAATTTTAAATGACAAATCGTTAAGTTTCGAGGTTCCAAACGCCAGTGCCCGTCGCGGCGATATGATTAACATTCCCTTGTAGTACCTTACTGCCAACATTCACAGATGACTGCGGACGACTAACTAAATACCCTTGTACGCTACTAATTCCCATGCGTTTCACTAATTCAAACTGGGCGATTTCTTCAACTCCTTCAGCAACGATTTTAAGCCCAAGCTTAGTACCTAATTCACTGATTGAATTTAATATTTTGTTATATTTCGGGTTTTCATTAGCTTGCGCTATGAATAATCTATCAATCTTGATTACGTCAATAGGTAGATCAGCTAAGGTACTTAATGAGCTAAAACCGGTACCAAAGTCATCTATTGCAATAGTGACGCCTTCTTTACGCAATTTCTCTAATTCATTAATGATAGTGTTGCTAGCGGTGATCAATGTCGATTCAGTGATCTCTAACATCAATGAAGTGGGCGGTAGCCCTGTCTTGGCTAGTTTTTTCATTACCCATTCATGAATTGGGCGATGTTTGAGTTGAATGCCAGAGACATTAACTGAGATTTTAACTTTGCGCATACCAGCATTGTGCCAAGCTGCCATTTGTCGACATGATTCTAGCATTATCCAATCACCAAGCTCTAATATAAGGTTTGATTCTTCTGCAATCGGAATAAACTCCACTGGAGAAATAGCCCCCTCAACAGGATGGTCCCAGCGCACTAACGCTTCGAAGTAATCAATGGCGCAATCTTCAACATGCACAATAGGCTGAAATGATAAATGAAAATTATGACACGCAATGGCTAAACGCAGCTCTTCGAGTAAGTAATGGTAGCGACGCATTTTATTACCCATTTCTGGCGAATAGACTTTAAAAATACCACGCCCATCGGTTTTAGCACGATACATAGCAACATCCGCCATTTGCAACAAAGCATGGGGAGTTGATGCACTTTCAGGATAAACAGCAATACCGACACTGGCACTGATCTTAATTAGTTTATTACCCAGAACAAAGTCCCGCTCTATTTCGTTTAGTACATGCTGTGCCACATCTAAGCTTTTAGAGTTGCAATCAATATTATTAATGAAAATAGAGAACTCATCGCCCCCTAAACGCGCTAAATTTTGCTCTAATAGACTGGTGGGATTGATATCATTAAGCTTATGATGGCGTAATACGCTAGCCAGGCGTTCGGCTACTTGAATCAATACTTCATCACCAAAACTGTGGCCAAAAGAGTCATTCACTTGCTTAAAGCCATCTAAATCAATAAATAACAAGGCACAGTGAATATTTTTTAGTTCAGCACCGTTGAGTTGGCGGTCTAGGTGCTCGATATAAGCATGACGGTCAATCAACAAAGTCAATTTATCTTGGCAAATGCTGGTTTGAGTTTCACGGGCATAATTAGCTACATGGCTGGTTAATGCATTAATTGCTTGGCTTAAACGAGTTACTTCTGTCGCATGCTCAAGTTCAGGAAGTTGAATATTAAATGATTCGATAACTTTTTTTGTTTGTATATTAAGTTGTTCTATCAGCTGTTTTTCACGCTTTATGTTTAATTGTTTACCAAAATACCATGTTAAAAATAAACCTATTAAAATCAGTAGAATAAAGTTTACAGGTGATAAAATAGTGGCATTGATGATGGATGATGCTTGAGCGGTAATAAACTGTGTATCTGTTGCTCTAATTAGTAAGTAATCAGTACCGTCTTTGCTAACTATATAGTGGCCATTTAATATCGGGTTATACCAAGAGGGCATCGTTAGTTGGGTGGTAGCAGTATCAAAAGCGCGAGTGGCAATACTAGATTGTTGCGGATTAATGGTATTGACTTGTTTCGTTAATAAAATATTCATGCTAAAGCAAAAAATAAATATAGCAATAAAGGCAATACTGAGTAAGCGAAAAAGTTTAGTCATTCCATTAAACCATTTTATCCTAATTATATGAATTTGTTATTAGGTATTACACATTTTTTTCAGTATATAGTTTGTAAGACTAACTGACAAAACATTTCTTTAATGACGCCCCTGAATAAGGAATATCTTTTCAGTTAGATGTTATTTTATCAGTATTTTTTGAGCGTTTACTCAATTCAACTATTAAATAAATTCACTTTACCAGTGGTTATTTGTTAACTACTTTAAAGGTCACAATTCAGACAGTGATTAACTTGGTTTAGTTCTTGCTGTCATTAAGATGGTAATCATAAAGTGAGTGTTTTTTGCTTTATTTGCACACATTTGGTGCAATATTTATTTAATCGCACTGTCATAAAGCATAAATATAACTTTGTTTAACTAGAGCGTGTTTATTTTTTGAGTTTACTTTTACCGCAGTATGTTTGGTTTTTATGCTAGACAGAGCACATAGTAGTGTTTTATCTACATAAATTGTGCGATAACGTAGTATACCGATCGAACCTACAGCCTAAAGGTTGAAGATTTTGACTCTGAAAGGTCAACACGCACTAATAATATTTTACAGCCCTGCGTATGTTGAGTAGTTGAACGCACTTCTGTGGCAAGGATTAATTGACCTTAAGGTTTAGTTTGGAGCCCAATATGTTAAGTAAACGATTTTTTAAAACTAAAAACGAAGCTGAAGTAACATTTGAATTTCAGCATCCTCAGGCTGAGCAAGTTCAGTTAGTCGCTGAATTTACTGATTGGCAACCTGTTGCAATGAAGTTTAATAAAAAAGAACAATGTTTTAAGCTCAAGCAGCGATTACCGAACGATCAACAGTTTCATTTTCGGTATTTAGTTAATGGTACTATTTGGGACAATGACCATCATGCCGATGGATACATAGCAAACAGTTTTGGTACAGAAAATAGCATAGTCAATACACAACGTATTTAAGGCGTGGTAAATGGAGTCTCTTTCACAGCTTTTTTATCTACATGGTATTGGCTATGAATACACCAAGTATACTGGTGAACACGTGGTTTTTAGCGATGCAACCCGCAGTGCGGCACTCAGTTGTTGTGGTGTTGATGTTACGGATCACGCCCAAATTTCTCATTTAAATATCAGCTTAGATGCCAATAAATGGCTGCAATTAGTACCCGATTGTAGTTTGGTATGTGCTGAACAACCAGCCGTTAAAGTGCGTATTGATAAGCGTATGTTAGGGCAACAATGTACAGTCTCATTTGCGCAGCTTGATTTGCCCAGCATTACTCACCAATTAGCTGATTTACAATGCAGTGGCGATTATTTGTTTAACGACGTCACTTATTTAGAGCTCATTTTCCCGCTTCCAGCATTGCCTACTGGTTATCATGATGCAAGCATTAACGTTGCAGGTTTAACGGCTGAAACTCAACTGTGGGTGACACCTAAATATAGCTTTCAAGTGACGGATAAAAAACAAAGTGGGCTTTCAATTCAACTTTACAGTTTAAAAAATAATGCAGCACTAGGGATAGGCGATTTTGCCGATTTATTATCTATGACAGAGCAAGCAGCAAGTCATAAACTGGATTATATTTTACTCAATCCACTGCATTTATTATTTTCTGAGCAACCAGAGCGAGCAAGTCCATATAGCCCGAATAATCGTGCATTATTAAATCCACTCTATATATCAATTGATTTATGCGATGACAGCATTAATAACCCCAATATCACTGCGTATTTACAAAGCAACTATGCGAGTGACTTTAAAAAGCGGACTCTGCAGTCGCAGTATATTAATTACAGTGCAGTGAGTGAGTTCAAATACGCAGCCTTTAACTTGCTATACCAGCATTTTTGTATGCATGGGAGTAAGCACCGCAAACAACACTTTAGTGATTTTTGTCAACAACATGGTGCGACACTTGCGACCTTAAAAGTTACTGACAGCGACTTTGCTTACTACTTGCAATGGCAAGCATATGTGCAATTAAAATTATGCCAAACTACCGCCCGAGAGCAGGGAATGAGTATTGGTTTGATCAATGATTTAGCGGTGGGTTGCGCCGGCGATGGTAGCGAATTCCTCAATCAACAATCGTTATTTACCGATTCTGCTTATGTAGGCGCACCGCCTGATCCATGGGCAGAGCATGGCCAGAACTGGGGATTGCCAGCACTGAATCCGATTAAGCTCAGTGATAATAATTTTAGCTACTACCGAGCATTGATCCGTGCAAATATGGAAAACGTCGGTGGTTTGCGTATCGATCATGTTATGGCAATTCGCCGTTTATGGTGGTGTTTCGAGCATCAACAGCAACAAGATGGTTGCTATGTGTATTATCCATTTGAGCATTTATTAGCGGTACTGACAATAGAATCCCATTTGAATCAATGTATTGTCATTGGTGAAGATCTTGGGGTTGTTCCACCAGAGGTGAAAGCTGCACTTGCAGATAAAGCAATATTTTCAAATAGCTTATTCTATTTTGAAAAAGATTATCAAGGTGAATTTTTAGCGGCCCAGTCATTTGCGCCACAATCATTGTTAATGGTTGCAAACCATGATGTACCGCCTTTCTTTGGTTGGTGGCAGGGGCTTGATCTTACTTTGAAATTAAAATATCAATTAATTGATGAACAACAGTTAACTCAACTGCGTGCAGACCGAGATATTGAAAAACAACGACTACTGCGTTTTCTGTCAGGATGTGCAGCACACACCTTGTTTTTAGATAGTACAGCAAGTGATGTTTATCAGGCGCTGACCTTAGGCTTGGCCGCTGCACCAGCGCGGTTATTTACTATCCAGCTCGATGATTTAGATGAGCAAACGTTACCTGTAAACATTCCTGGAACGGATCAAGAATACCCTAATTGGCGTCGGGTATTAACGCATTCAAGTGAACAAATATTCACACGTCACAGTGCATTCCTCAGTGCTATTAATTCCATAAGGACTAATTAAATGAACAGTATTGTTCGTAAAACCGCAAAGTCACAGCACTATGATCAACAAGTTAATGCTTTAAAGCGTGGCTGTTTTAAAGATCCGTTTAGTTTTTTAGGCGTACATGCAATTACTGACACGCACAGTGAAATACGCTGTTATATGCCCGGGGCAACAAAAGTAACGATAAAACTGCCTCAGCAAATGATTGTTAGCACACGCTATGGTGATTCAGATTTATTTATAGCACAGCTTGATAATCAAGATATTTCAGCTTATCAGCTAGTGGTAGATTACAGCGATTGTCAGGTTATTTGTGAAGATGTGTATAGTTTTGATAGCAGCCTAGATGATAGTGCTATGTACTTATTTAATGAAGGCACATTAGAGCACGCATATCGCCATCTTGGTGGCCACTTCATTGATTTTAAAGGTGTTTCAGGTGTACGTTTTAGTGTTTGGGCACCTAATGCTAGCAGTGTTTCAGTTATTGGCGAATTTAATCACTGGCAGCAAAGCCAACACTTTATGCGTTTTAACCCTGCGTCTGGAGTCTGGGACTTATTTATTCCAGAGCTCAGTGAAGGTCAGTGTTATAAGTTTTCTATAACAACTCTCAGTGGCGAAGTGCTCGAAAAGGCTGATCCATTTGCATTTAAAATGCAGCAAGCACCAGGCACTGCTTCAGTACTTCAAACTCGGCCCGCAGCAATTAAACTAACTGATAAAATGCAACGTCAGCGTGTTAAACGCAACGCGATTGATGCACCTATCTCTATCTATGAAGTGCATTTAGGTTCTTGGCAGCGAGAAGAGGGAGATCGTTATTTAACTTATCAAGAATTAGCACAGCGGTTAATTAATTATGTCACTGAACAAGGCTTTTCGCATATCCAACTTATGCCGATCAGTGAATTTCCATTTGATGGTTCTTGGGGGTATCAGCCAGTTGGCTTATTTGCACCAACGAGTCGGTTTGGCGGTTTGGATGATTTTCGTTATTTTGTAGAGCAATGTCACCAAGCTAACATTGGTTTACTCATTGATTGGGTTCCAGGCCACTTCCCAAGTGATCCGCATGGCTTGCATCGTTTTGATGGCACACATTTATTTGAACATGCCGATGTGCGTCAAGGTTTCCATCCAGATTGGAATACCTATATCTACAACTATGATCGCCCAGAGGTCCGCAGCTTTTTAGTTGCTAATGCAATGTATTGGTTAGAAGAATTTGCCATTGATGGATTACGTGTCGATGCTGTTGCCTCAATGCTGTACCTTGATTACAGTCGTGAAGATGGACAGTGGATCCCGAATAAGTTTGGCGGGCGCGAGAATCTTGGTGCTATTGAGTGTTTAAAGCAAGTTAACTTACGTTGTTATGCTAATAACCCCGGCATTATGATGGTGGCTGAAGAGTCAACAGCGTGGCCTGGTGTTACCCGTCAGGTGAATCATGATGGCTTAGGATTTGGCTACAAGTGGAATATGGGCTGGATGAACGACAGCCTTCACTATATGCAACGCGATCCATTATATCGCCAACATCATCATCATGAATTAACTTTTTCGATGGTGTATGCCTATAGTGAAAATTATATTTTACCTTTGAGCCACGATGAAGTGGTGCACGGTAAAGGCTCATTAATTGAAAAAATGCCTGGTGATGATTGGCAAAAATTTGCAAATTTACGCGCGTACTATGCATTTATGTGGGCGCATCCGGGCAAAAAATTACTGTTCATGGGCGGTGAGATTGCCCAGCGTAGCGAGTGGAATCATGATCAATCAATTGATTGGCATTTGCTTGAGCATCTATCGCATCAAGGTGTGCAACGAACTATCGCGCAGCTCAATAAAGTATATCGCGAAGTTCCAGCTTTACATCAGCTAGATACTGAACCGTCAGGTTTTAGCTGGATCGATAATCAAAATGCTCAACAGAGTATTTTTAGTTTTATTCGCTTTGCTAAGAAAGCAAGTAATTACGTGGTTGTGGTAAGTAACCTCACACCAACGGTTTATCATGATTATTGTATTGGTGTGCCAAGCTCAGGTGAATTTGAAGTAATTTTAAATACCGATGATGAACAGTTATTTGGTTCTGGAGTACAAGTGTGTGGGCAATCAGCTAAAACAACTAGTACAGCAACTCCATGCCACGGGCATCAACATAGTATTAAACTCTCACTGCCAGCGCTTGCGACGGTTTATTTAAAAAGGGTGGCTGATGAGTTTATCGATTGAATTAAATAAAGGGCAAACTTTTCCGCTGGGAGCCAGTGTATTAACAAACGGTGTAAATTTTGCCGTTTATGCGCCATTGGCTAAACAGTTGTATGTGTGTTTATTTGATGCCAGTGGTCATACCGAAGTTTTAAAGTTAGCAATGAATAATAATGAAGGGGGGATATGGAGTTTACATATAACCCCACTGGCTATGGGCACTTTATATGGTTATCGCGCAGAAGGTGAATATCAACCTAAAAAAGGATTGTTTTTTAATAGCCAAAAATTGTTAATTGATCCCTATGCAAAAGATTTATTTGGTGAGTTTACCTGGAGTGAACGCCACTATGGGCAAATGCCTAAAGGTACTTTGAGTACGGTAAATAACGCCATTGATATCCCTAAATCTAAAGTCACACAGCTGCAGCCTTATCAAGGTAAAAAACCGGGCCATAGTTGGGGAGAAACGGTTATTTATGAATGTCACGTTAAAGGCGCCACAGCACGACATCCCTCTATTCCAAGTCAGCTACAAGGTACCTATTTGGGCTTGAGCCATCCCAGTTTTATAGAGCATTTACGTACACTTGGCGTAACCACTTTAGAATTGTTACCGGTACATAGTTTTATTAGCGAACAGTTTTTAACCGCCAAAGGCCTGCAAAACTACTGGGGTTACAATACATTAAATTTTTTTACACCAAATAAAGATTACTTAGTAACTGATGAAATTGGTGAATTTCAACAAATGGTTACTAAACTTCATCAAGCGGGTATTGAAGTGATTTTAGATGTGGTTTACAACCACACCGCAGAGGCTGGTAGCGACGGTCCTTTGTTATCTTGGCGCGGCCTAAATAACCCTGGTTATTACCGTAGTGTTAACGATAACCCTGAAGTTTATATCAATGACACTGGGTGTGGTAATACCTTAAATATAGACGACCCATTTAGCTTGAAAATGGTACTCGATAGCTTACGTTATTGGGTAGAAATAATGGGTGTTGATGGTTTTAGGTTTGATTTAGCAACTATTCTTGGACGGACGCCGCATGGCTTTAGCCAAACCCATAGTTTTTTACAAGCAATCAATCAAGATCCAGTGTTAAGCCAAGTGAAATTAATTGCTGAGCCTTGGGACATAGGCCCTGGTGGTTATCAATTGGGAGCATTTCCTGCGCCTTGGCGTGAGTGGAATGATAAATACCGTGATGTTGTTAGGCGCTTTTGGCAAGGGCAGCACAATATGCTGGCTGATCTTGCAAAACGTTTACATGGCTCTTTTGATTTGTTTGATCATAATCACCGTGGGCCATTAAATAGTATTAATTTTATAACCAGTCATGATGGCTTTACTTTAACCGATTTAGTGAGTTACGAACAAAAGCATAACGAAGCAAATGGTGAACAAAACCGCGATGGGCACAGTGCTAATTATTCGTTTAATTGCGGTGTTGAAGGCTTTACTGATGATTTAAAAGTTACCTCCATGCGGTTACAACAACAAAAAAACTTTTTACTTACCTTACTACTTTCCAAAGGGGTGCCTATGCTGTCATCAGGCAGTGAAATGGGGCACTCGCAAGGAGGGAATAACAATGCTTATTGTCAAAATAACCGCACTAGTTGGCTGGCATGGAAAGACTCGCAGCGTAGCCACAGCCTCATTCGTTTTATTGACGATGTATTGACCTTACGAAAGCAACACTGTGTGTTTAAACACAGTGTATTTTTACACGATAGCGATAAGCGATTTAGTGTTGATTGGTATACCGAGCAAAGCCAAGCCATGCAAGAAAGTGACTGGCATGATGGTTCAAAACAGTTTTTGATGTATAGCTTAAAAGATACACAACTAAATACGGCATTACTCATTATTTTGAATGCCAGTAATGTGGCAGTTAAATGTCAATTACCTGCTAATCACGATTTATCGGTATGGCGTTTAGCGCTTAGCAGTGTTGATCAAGCAATGGTTAAAAATACAGAACAGTTTGAGGTTGCTGCACAAAGCAGTTGGGTTTTTACAGCCAATTTAGAGGACGAATGTAATGGCGAATAATGGTGAACAAATGTGTGTTGCTAAAGGTTGGCAAGATGCCCCTTTAATAGATGAAAGTACGCTTGAAGATGATTTATCACGCCATTTCTATTATACCCTTGGGCGCGATAAGGTCGGAAAGTCTCAACTGTATTTGTATAACGCACTAGCGTTGACAATTCGCGATCGATTAGTCGCTCGTTGTCGAGCAACAAAACAGCAAATGCACAGTGAAAAGCGTCGTAAAACGGCTTATATATCACTTGAGTTTTTAATGGGCCGAGCACTAGGTAATGCCATTTTAAATTTAGATTTAGAAGAGCAAGTCAAACTTGCACTTAATAATTATTGCGCTCACATTGAACATGTTGCGCAAGCAGAGCATGACGCTGGGTTAGGTAATGGTGGTTTAGGCCGCTTAGCTGCGTGTTTTCTAGATAGTTGTGCGAGTTTAGCATTACCTGTAACCGGTTATGGTATTCGTTATGAATACGGCATGTTTAACCAGTCAATCGAAAATGGCCATCAAATAGAGCAGCCTGATAATTGGTTACGTGAAGGGCATCCATGGGAGCTGAGCGCACCAGAGCAAGCCAAGCGTGTTAAGTTTTTTGGCCATGTTGAAAGTTATACTGATAAGAACGGACGCATTCATCGACAATGGTTAGACACTGAAGATGTATTAGCTGTCCCTTATGATGTGCCGATCCCTGGCTATAAAAATGACATAGTTAACACCCTCAGACTCTGGAAATCAGAAGCCACTGATGAGTTTGATTTAGGTGAGTTTAACGCCGGTAGTTACTCAGAAGCCGTCGCGCATAAAAACCTTGCCGAACAAATCACCATGGTACTTTATCCTAATGACAGCAGCGAAAATGGTAAAGAGCTACGTTTAAGGCAGCAATACTTTTTATCGTCGGCGAGCTTACAAGATATTGTTGGTCTATGGGTATCACAGCATGGTGAAAAGTTTAGTGATTTTGCTGATTTTCATGTTTTTCAACTTAATGACACCCACCCAAGTATTGCTGTTGCAGAGTTAATGCGATTGCTGATTGATGATTATGACTTGGATTGGGATGCTGCATGGCAGATCACCACAAAAACCATGGCGTATACCAATCATACGTTGCTTCCAGAAGCGCTCGAAAAGTGGTCTGTGTCATTATTTGCGCGTTTATTACCGCGTATTCTTGAAATAATTTATGAAATAAATGCGCGCTTTCTTGCTCAAGTTGCGTTGGCATGGCCGGGTGATGTTGCAAAACAACAAGCGCTGTCTTTAATTGAAGAAGGCTCAGATCCACAAGTAAGAATGGCGTATTTAGCCATTGTTGGCAGTTTTTCTGTTAATGGCGTAGCAGCATTGCACACAGAATTACTTAAAGAAGGTTTGTTTAAAACTTTTTATGAATTGTGGCCTGAAAAATTCAACAATAAAACTAATGGTGTAACGCCAAGGCGGTGGATAGCTCATTGTAACCCTAAACTAACCCAGTTGATTGGTGAAAAAATTGGTCAAGATTGGGTGAGGGATTTTGCGCAAATTAGCCAGCTGCGTCGCTATTATGATGATGTTAAATTCCATAAACAATGGCAAAGCGTCAAACTTGAAAACAAACAACGGCTAGTTGATTTAGTCAAAGCACGTTGTGGTGTTGAATTTGATACTAGCATGCTATTTGATGTGCAAGTTAAACGAATTCATGAGTATAAGCGCCAATTACTGAATGTATTACACATTATTCACCTATATGACCGTATTCGTCGTGGCGATACCGCCAATTTAGTGCCACGCTGTGTATTACTAGGAGGCAAAGCAGCACCGGGGTATTACATGGCTAAGCGCATTATTAAGCTAATTAATAATGTTGCAGATGTGATCAACAAAGATCCACTTGCTCAGCCTTATTTACGGGTGGCATTTTTACCAAATTATAATGTTACAGCAATGGAAACTATTTGCCCCGCAACAGACTTGTCTGAACAAATTTCAACCGCAGGTAAAGAAGCATCTGGTACCGGTAATATGAAGTTTATGATGAATGGTGCGCTGACAATTGGCACATTAGATGGTGCTAACATAGAAATTCGCGATGCAGTAGGAGCTGATAACTTCTTCTTATTCGGCGCACAAGCTGAGCAAATTGAGGGAATAAAACAAAGCTATAACCCATTACATATTATTCATAATACACCTGACTTACTGAATGTTATGCAATTACTTGAAAGTGGGCACTTTAATTTATTCGAACCTGGTTTATTTGACGACATTATTGGTGCAATCAAAAGCCCTCATGATCCTTGGTTGGTTGCCCACGATTTTGATAGTTTTGTACAAGCTCAAAAAGCGGTTGAACACGCTTATCAAGATCAACAGCATTGGACGCAAATGAGTATTTTAAATACTGCGGCCAGTGGTACTTTTTCAAGTGATAGAACGATCAGCCAATACAGTGATGATATTTGGCATTTAGAAGCATTAACAACATCTAGTTCGGCCGACACAGCCATAAGCAATAGCAAAGATTAATACGGAGATAAATTATGCCAAGTTATGCAAATCGCTACATAAGTAGTCTGACACGAGAAACCTACGCACTGATTTTAGCAGGGGGCAGAGGTTCACGCTTACATGAATTAACAAATTGGCGGGCCAAACCGGCGGTTTATTTTGGTGGCAAACATCGTATTATCGATTTCCCGCTATCAAACTGTATTAATTCAGGTATTCGTCGTGTTGGGATTGCAACACAATATAAATCGCACTCGCTGATCCGCCATGTTAACCGTGCATGGGGTCATTTTAAAAAGGAACTGGGTGAATCTGTAGAGATATTACCTGCATCACAGCGTTATGGTGACGAATGGTATTGCGGCACTGCTGATGCGGTGTTTCAAAATATGGATATTATCCGTCATGAGTTACCTAAATATGTAATGATTTTATCTGGCGATCATGTTTACCGTATGGATTACGGTGGCTTATTGGCAAAACATGTAGAAACTGGTGCGGACATGACAGTGTGCTGTATAGAAGTTCCCTGCGAGGAAGCTGCAGAAACATTTGGTGTGATGACGGTAGATGAAGAAAAGCGAGTGCGTCGTTTTGACGAAAAACCGAAAATGCCAAGTTCAATTCCTGGTCGTCCGGGGACTTGCTTAGCATCAATGGGTAATTATGTATTTAATACTGAGTTCTTATTTGAACAACTAAAAAAAGACGCAGAAAACGAAGGTTCAGGCCGTGATTTTGGCCATGATATTATTCCGGCAATTATTGAAGAGCATAATGTATTTGCTTTTCCATTTCGAGAGCCTGGTCATGACGGCCAACCTTATTGGCGCGATGTGGGTACACTGGACTCATTTTGGGAAGCAAACATGGAGCTGGTGATGCCAGAACCACAGCTGGATTTATACGATCCAACTTGGCCTATTTGGACCTACCAAGAACAACTGCCACCCGCTAAGTTTATTTTTGATAATGACGACAGACGTGGCATGGCTGTAGATTCAACCGTATCAGGCGGCTGTATCATTTCAGGCTCGGTGGTTCGTAAATCACTGTTATTTTCTAATGTACATATTCGTTCATACTGTGAAATTGAAGAGTCGGTGATATTACCAGGTGCAATTATTCAACGTAATTGTCGCATTCGTCGTGCTATTATCGACCGCGGTTGTGAAGTGCCTGCGGGTGTTGAAATCGGTTTTGATCGTAAAGTCGACGAGGAAAATGGTTTTAGAGTGTCTAAAAAGGGCATAGTATTAGTGACTCGTGAAATGCTCACAGAACTTTCCAAAAAGCTTGAGCGCCAAGAGCGTGAGAGTAAACAGTTAGCTTAAATATCATACAGTTGTAGGAAGTAAGAAAAAGATGCATGTATTAATGGTTGCGGCCGAAAATGACGCTTTACCAAATGCCAAAGTGGGTGGTGTTGCAGATGTACTACGAGATTGTCCCAAAGCATTAGCGGAGCTTGGCTTAACCGTTGACGTGGTTATTCCAGATTATGGTTTTACCGCGTTAGAGCGTGTGCAATTAGGCACGCTCCATGTGCCCTTTGCAGGATATATTTATGATGTTCAAGTGTCGCAAGTATATGTAGATCAGCAGCAAGTCAGGCAATTAGTAATGTCACATCCGTTATTTAGCCAGCACCATGGCGCTGTATACTGTAATGATGATGGTGACCGACCTTTTGCCACTGATGCCACTAAGTTTGCATTATTTAATGCTGCAGTGTGTGAAGCGCTATTGCAAGGTGTTATCACCCGTCCCGATGTGTTGCATTTGCATGATTGGCACAGTGCGTGTGTGGCGGTATTGTTAAAGTTTGATCATCGGTTTGCATCTTTTTCTTCTTTGCGTAGTATATTTACAGTACACAATATTGCACTGCAAGGGATCCGCCCATTCAAAGGAGATGATTCAAGTTTAGAAGCATGGTTTCCGGCGTTAAGTTATAACGGCGAGGTATTATGCGATCCGCATTATCCTCATTGCTTTAATCCGATGCGCAGCGCTATCAATTTAGTTGATAAGATACATTTAGTATCTCCAAGCTACGCACTAGAAGTATTGCAAGCCAGTGAACCGCATAACGGCTTTTTTGGTGGCGAAGGTTTAGAGCGCGACTTGAATAATGCGATGGCAAACAATAAAGTCGTCGGAATATTAAATGGCTGTGAGTACACTGAGCACAATCAAAATGCGCAGATAAGCAGTACGTTATCACAATTATACTTTGAAATAGAGCAGGCATTGTTTGCTTGGATGGCTAAAGAAGTTAACCTGCAAAGCAGTTACTATATAGCTCATCAGCGGTTACAGCAGTTTATTGAGCAGCCAGTTAAAGGGCCTTTAGTCACCAGTGTTGGACGCCTAACCGATCAAAAAGCTTTGTTACTGCGCCAACCCTACGAAAACCAGCAAGTGCTTGATGCATTGTGTGAAAAGTTAAATGAACAGCAAGGACGTATGATAATTTTAGGTTCCGGTGACACGGCTCTTGAAGATGTCATGACAGCCGCCATGGCGCGTAATAGTAACCTATTGTTTTTAAGGGGTTATGGTAATAACGTTGGCGAATTACTGTATGAGTTAGGAGACTTATTCTTGATGCCAAGCTCCTTTGAACCGTGCGGTATTAGCCAAATGCTAGCTATGCGAGCTGGACAGCCTTGTTTAGTGCACCAAGTTGGTGGCTTAAAGGATACCATTACACATATGGAAAATGGTTTTAGTTTTAGTGGTGACACATTACAAACACAAAGCGAGGCGCTAGTAACGTGCTTTGCTAATACTCTTACTCTGAAACAAGAACAACCTAAACAATGGGTCGAAATTGTCAGCAATGCAAAGGCTGCTCGCTTTACATGGTCCCACGTAGCAAAGGACTATATTAGTAAACTTTATAATTAATACTGCTATTTATCATCTTACTAGCTATAATGGATTGTAATAACATTATGATTTAGTTACTTAGTATTGTTTTTTATTTTGTAACTAACCATCAATAGTCGAGTTTAAGGGTGAAAAAGTGCAAGTATTTGTTGCGCGCCAAGCAATATTCAATCGTCGTCAACATGTAGTTGCCTACGAATTGTTGTTTCGTAATAGTAGTGATAATTATTTTCCGGATATTGAAGAAAGTGTCGCAACGGCGAAACTGATCATGGAAAATCAGCTTAATTTTGGCACTCGACATATTACTTCTGGTAAAAAAGCACTGATAAATATCGGTCCTGATTCTTTAAAAATGGATTTATGTGCATTTTTGCCTTCGCAAGATGTGGTACTTGAGTTGCTCGAAACAATTGAGCCGACTGAAGAAAACTACCAGCTATGTCGTGCGCTGTTTCATAAAAACTTTGTGTTAGCACTTGACGATTTTGTATATGAGCCTAAGTGGGAAAGGTTTTTAAAACTTGTTAAATTAATCAAATTTGATATTCAAATAACACCTTTGCAGCAAATTGAACCGCTTATTCGACGGCTGCAAAAATACAAAAAGCTAAAGTTGCTTGCCGAAAAAGTCGAAACTATTGATGATTTTAAAATAGCTCATAAGATGGGCTTTGATTATTTTCAGGGTTATTTTTTTGCCAAGCCGGTAGTCATTCAACAAAGAGATATTGATATAAACTATGCATTAGCCTTGACCATCTATGCACAAGTTATGAAAGAGCATCCTGATATCAATGCGATTGCGCGATTGTTTCAATTAGATACAGCGTTAGCATTTAAGTTATTAAGATTGATCAACAGCGGTGTGTTTCCTGTCCAAAAAGAAATAGAGTCACTCAAACAGGCTTTAGTTTATTTAGGTCATGATCATATAAAGAAGTTTGTTAGCTTGATTATCACCGCTCACGTTGCACAAACGAAACCTAACGAATTGATCAAAATGTGTATCATTCGGGCCCGATTTTGTGAGCTGATAGCGAAAAAGATAGCGCCTTCGCAAGCGAATAGTGCCTTTTTAACCGGTCTTTTTTCGTTGTTGGATGCAATATTAGATCGCCCAATGGAGCAATTACTCCTTCGTTTACCATTTCCAGAACCAATCAAAGACGCTCTAATGGAAGAAAAAAACACCCTGTATTATATCCTTGCAACAGTAAAAGCGTATGAATCAGGTAGCTGGTGGGCTATGGAGCAAGCAGTTGTATTTATTAACATAAATAGTGATTTACTGCCGAAGTTTTATCGAGATGCGCTAGACTGGTCAAACATACATAAGCACAACTAATAAGTCGAGCCCAATAATGCGTAATCAAAATATGGATGTTATTCGTGGTGTTGCTGTGCTTGGCTTAATGTACATGAATGCCTATTCCTTTGGTTTATTTGAATTTGGTTACGTACCATTACAGTCCCCGCCTTTTTCGGATCATGTTATTCAATGGGTGAGCCTTAGTGTTATTGACGGCCGCTTTCGCAGCTTATTTTGCTTACTCTTTGGTGCTGGCTTATATATTCAGTGGCAGCGTTACCAGCAGGTTGAGCAATTGCAAAAACGCTTAAAAGTATTGGCCGTGTTTGGTTTACTGCATGGCTTTTTGTTGTGGGCTGGTGATATTTTGTTTATCTATGCATGCGCAGGTTGGTTGGTCATACAGTACCTTGATGCGAGTGACGAGATGTTATTAAAACGCGGTTGGCAATTTCTATCATTAGCCGCAGCGATAACTTTTTTGATAGCCTTAATTGACCCCACACTGACTATCTATCGAGATTCAGCCGATTTTTTAGCAAGTTATAATGCTTCACGAGGATCGGCATTAACTATTTTTGTCAATAATAGTGTGATGTTTATCGTGATGCTCATTGCACTTCCGCTGATCACTTTGTGGATGGCTGCAGGATTAATGCTATTCGGTATTTATGGCTATAAAAATAAACTGTTTGAGACTGGTTTAACTAAATTAAGCAAAATCAGAGTTTTGTCAATTGCGCTACTGTTAAGTGCGATTAGGATCAGTTTTGAATATCAATCTAGCTTATTTATTAGTGCATTAAAAGAACCCGTAAGCTGGTTTGCAGCATTATTCACAGCCCTATTAATTATTCATTTTGTGGTAAGGCTGACGACAAAACATGACTTTCACTTTATTGCATTGCAGCGTGCAGGAAGGCTCGCATTAACTTTATATCTAATGCAAACTATTTGCTTGTTAGTGTTGTTTAAAGTTTTTTATCCGCACTGGGTGCTAAGCTTTAATCATTTAGAATATTACGTATTAGTGAGTGGTTTAGTCATTTTTCAACTTAGCTTTAGTGTGATTTATTCGCGTTATTTTAAGCAAGGTCCAATGGAATTTATTTGGCGAAAGTATACAAATGCTGCTTGAGTTGAAGCTACTGTAAATAGTGTGGTAATTTTTTCTCTATCAATGTAGGTTAAAATTAGCGCAAACCTACATACCGTAAAACAGAGCAATCGTTTAAGTATAAACAAACCGATTAGGTGCTTGCTGTGAAAAGGCTAATAGTTGGTTTAACAGCGCTTTATACTGCGTGATTAATTTTAACAAGTGGCTTCTATTGTTTGCAATCTGTGCCTTGTCTAAATCGCTTTTAAATTCAACTGCGCTCGCATCTTAAGGTGGTTTGGGTATACAATATCGGCCTTTAAAATTAATGTGAATTTGGCTCATGACAGACTTAAAACGATTAAATAAATTTATTAGTGACACCGGTTTTTGTTCACGACGCGAAGCGGATAAATATATTGAAGATGGTCGTGTTACTGTCAATGGTATACGACCGGAAATGGGTGTCAAAGTAGCATTGTCTGACACGGTACTGATTGATGGTAAGCCGCTGAAGAAAGTGCCGAAACGGGCGTACATCGCTTACAACAAACCCGTTGGTATAACCTGTACAACTGAGCGTAAAATTCAAAGTAATATCGTCAAAGCGGTTAACTACCCAGATCGTATTTTTCCAATTGGTCGCTTAGATCGGCCATCAGAAGGGTTGATATTTCTGACAAATGAAGGGGATATCGTCAATAAAATTCTTCGTGCTGGCAATAATCATGAAAAAGAATATGTTGTTACAGTCGACAAGCCATTAAATCGTCAGTTTGTGAATAAGATGGCAGGTGGTTTACCAATTTTAGATACAGTCACGAAAAAATGCAAAGTTACACAAACAGGACCGCAACAATTTACTATTGTATTAACGCAAGGTTTGAATCGTCAAATTCGTCGTATGTGCGAGTACTTGGGCTATGAAGTGGTCACCTTAAAACGCGTACGTATTATGAATGTCACGTTAAAAGGCTTAAATGTTGGCCAGTGGCGCCATTTAACTGAGCAAGAAATGGCTGAGATTAATAATTCGATTGCCGACTCGGGCAAAACCGAAGAGTTATCAGTGGATGAGAACAAACAACCTGCGAATATCAGCAAGCCGAAACAAGCACGCACGCCTTACAAAGAAAACGATAAAAAGCGTGATTTTGCTAAGCATGTCAAACAAGGCCGTTTTGATTCTAAAAATGACCAAACTAACGCCAAACCTGCAAGAAGAAATAGCACCACTCGCACAGGCACATTAAGCCTTAAAAAATAAGATCAAATTGTAAAACCAGGAACAACATAAATTGTGCTCCTGGTTTTATTTAAACCTCAGTTATTTTGCTTTTGGCACCTCAATTTTAAATAGCACGGTATAAAGCACCGGCACTACGATTAATGTCAACACGGTTGCAAAGCCTAAACCAAACATAATCGTCACCGCCATTGATTGGAAGAACACATCAAATAATAATGGGATCATTCCTAAAATGGTGGTGATTGCTGCCATCGCAACGGGGCGCACACGGCTTACACCGGAATCAAATACTGCTTGATAAGGCTCTTTGCCTTCACTGAGCTCAAGGTTGATCTGATCTACCAACACAATGCCATTTTTAATCAACATACCACTTAAGCTTAATAACCCAAGTAGCGCCATAAAACTAAATGCGGCGTTCATCACTAGCAAGCCGGCGCTGACACCGATGATTGCTAAAGGTACTGTGGCCCAAATAACCAGTGGTTTTTTTACTGAGTTAAATAGCAACACAGTGACTGCAAACATCGCTAAATAGCCCAAAGGTAACGAGCCAAAAATAGCTTTTTTTGCCTTTGTTGATGATTCAAACTCACCGCCCCATTGTAATTCATAGCCATTAGGGAGTTTAATTGCTTCAATACCTGGCCTGACTCTTGAAAATAGTTTAGCGGGTGTTTCATCGCCTATTACGTCATGATCGGCCATTACTGTAATAGTACGTTTGCGATCGCGGCGCATTATTAGGCTGTCTTCCCACTGTACAACAAACTCATCCACCACTTGAGTAATTGGCACGAATACGCCTAATACTGGGCTGTATATTTGTAGGTCACGGAGGCTTTCAACATTAAGACGCTCTTGTGCAGGTGAGCGGGCAATAATGGGGATCTGTTGAGTACCATCTTTGTAAATGCCGACTTTTTTACCGGAAAAACTGGTTAATAATAGTTGGTCCAAGTCTGTTTTAGCGATACCCAGACGCCGTGCTTTTTGTTCGTTAAGTTGCGGGCGAATGAGTTTTGAGCGTTCACGCCAATCATCACGAATATTATAAGCACCGGCATCTTTTGCTAGCACTTCTTTTGCTTGTTTAGCTAATTGGCGAAGCACTACTGGATCAGCCCCCGAAAAACGCGCTTCTATTTTAGCATCAGTAGAAGGGCCTATTTCCATACGTTTTATTTTAAGCTTGGCATCAAATACATGGTTGTATTCATAGTCGCGAACTTTTGCAATCATCGTCGCCACTGCTTCGCGGTCTTTTACACGGATAATTAATTGACCATAAGCTGGGTATGATTTTTCAGGTGCGTAGGTCAACATAAACCGTGGTGCGCCTTGGCCTATCGTTGATGTTACTTCTTCGACCAGCTCATCTTTTTGTAAGAATGCTTCGAGTTTGGCGACGCCATCTAAAGTGGCATGAATATCAGCCCCTTGTGTATGCCAATAATCTACGTAAAACATTGGCGTGTTAGAAGCTGGAAAAAACGCTTGTTTAATAAACTTAAAGCCAAAAACAGAGCTAGCTAATAAAACGACCATCAACAATAAAGTGGTTTTACGAAAACGCATCGAGGTGCTTAATAAACTTTTATATAGATTAAAGATCACACCTTGATATGGGTCTTCATCATGGCTTTGCTGCTTGAGCTCTGTTTCTTTAAACATTAAGTCAGCAAAGAAAGGAGTTAAGGTGATGGCAGTGATCCAGCTTAATAATAATGAGATAAATAATACCCAAAATAAGCTGCCGGCAAATTCCCCACTAGCGTCAGAGCTTAAGCCAATTGGCGCAAATGCAGTAATAGCAATCACGGTTGCGCCAAGTAAAGGCCACTTTGTTTGCTCCACTATATTAGCCGCTGCTTTTATCTTTGTTTGCCCTCGCTTTAGGTTTATTAAAATACCTTCAGTGACTACGATGGCGTTATCAACCAACATTCCTAATGCAATGATCAGTGCACCTAAAGAGATACGTTGTAAATCAATCGCAAACAGTTTCATGAAAATGAATGTACCTAATACGGTCAGCAATAAAATTGCCCCGATCAGTACGCCACTTTTAAAGCCCATAAAGACAAGCAGGACAACAATAACGATAGCGACAGCTTCGAGTAAGCTGATGATAAAGCCATTGACTGATTTTTCGACTTCAACAGGTTGGTTATAAACGGTATTTATTTCCATGCCATGGGGGCGCTGATATTCAAGCGATGCTAAATGCGCTTTAATGTTATCGCCTATATCCACAACGTTTACACCACTGCTAAACGATACGCCAACGAGCAAGGCTTGCTGCTGGTTAAAACGGATTACATTATTAGGTACTTCGGCGTATTCACGAAACACCGTTGCAACGTCACCGAGGTAAATCAGTTCATTTTCACCTGGTTTTGAGATCAGTAGATTTTCGAGCTCTTTTACGTCTTTGAATTCGCCTGTTGGGTGCAGTCTAATTGATTCATCGCCTACGCGTATTTTACCTGCATTCGATACGGTATTTTGTGATTGCAATAATTGATAAATTCTAGTTGGTGCAATACCAAGCTGCGCCAGCTTACGCGTCGATATTTCAACCATCACCTGTGCTTGTTGTTCACCACTGACGGTCACTTTACCTACGCCGTCAACGAGTACCAGTTCGCGCTTTAAGTAATCAACATAGTTTTTTAGTTCGTCATAAGAGTAACCATCGCCAGTGACGGCATACATTACGCCGTATACGTCGCCAAAATCATCTAAAATGGTACTTGGGTATACACCACTTGGCAGTGATGAAGCGTTATCGTTAATCTTGCGCCGTAGCTCATCCCAAATTTGTCGTAAGTCTTGTTTGCGATAGTTGCTTTTCATTTCAACGGTAATTTGTGATTTCCCTGGAGATGAAATGCTGGTTACGTAATCCACATACGGCAATTGTTGAATTGCATTTTCAATCGGAAAAGTAACTTCATCTTCTACCTGTTGTGGTGAAGCGCCAGGATATAAGGTGATCACCATGGCTTTTTTTATTGTAAATTCAGGGTCCTCAAGCTGACCAAGTCCTAAATAAGATACTACGCCACCGATTAATAGTAATAGCGCGCACATCCAACTGACGACCTTTTGTTTTATGGCAAGTTCAGCAATGCTCATTTTATAAGCCTCGCTCTTTTTGCCACGGACGTACTTGCATGCCTTCTTTAAGGTAGTGAACACCAGCCGCGACCACAGTTTGACCTTGCTCTAAACCAGCAAGCACTTCAATACCACGTCGATGTAATTGGCCAACTTCAACAGCTTGCTTTTTCACCTTGCCAGTCTGTGGATCGTATAGCCAGACATAGCTGTTATTAGTAGGCTGTGTTGGTTCAGAGAACACAGCTTCAACAGGGAGTAAAATATAGTGTGATTGCGAGTGAGTAACTTTACTTAGATCAATATCTACACTGCCGGTCATGCCTGCCAACAGGTTAAAATCTTTAGGCACTGGTAATGAAAATACCACCTTGTAAGTTAATGTGGCTGGATCTGCTTGGGTGTCGAATTCTTTAATCATTAAGGTATATGATTTATTTGGAAAACCGTCAAAAACCACGCTTGGCTGATAGTCAATGTCTTTATCAATACGGGCGATTAGTTTTTCGGGTACTTGAATGATCACATCCATTAAATCACGGGTTTCTAAGCGAAGAATGTTTTGTTTTGCTTGGATATTCTCAAAGTTTTTAACAAACACTTTGGAAACGGTGCCGCTAAAAGGGGCACGTAATTCGCTATTATCTAAGTTGGTTTTTGCAATTTTTAATGCCGACTCAGCTACCTGTTTATTGGCAAGTGCCTGATCAAGTTCGGATTGACTGGTAATTGATTTATTAAATAGTTTTTGTACGCGTTCAAGTTGCGAGTGCGCCAATTCAAAACGTGCTTTTCGCTCATCATATTGCAGTTGAAAATCTTCAGGGTCTAACTTGGCAAGGAGTTGATCTTTTTCAACATGTTGACCCGCCAATGCCGGGAACTCTAATAACTCACCGTTAACTCTAAACGCCAAATAAGAGCCTTGATTTGCCACTACTTCTGCCGGAAAACTGCGTATTGTCTGATCTGAGTTAGTATCAATTTCAAATAGTTTTACTGGACGAATAGCTTGTTCGACGTGAGTGTCGGTATTTGATTCTTTACAGGCGACTAAACTCAGTATTAATGTAGATATAATTAAAACTGGCGACAGTTTCATGGTCTTCTCCGTGGCTATGAAAACATAAATTAGATGCAGCATACGCCGCGAACATATAAAATAAAAATTATTAAATTTTAAAAAGATCATAAATAAAATTTATGATTTTAAGTTGGACCATTATGAACTTAGTGCAGTTAAAAATGCTTGATGCCATTGTTCGCACTCAAAGCTTGTCGCAAGCTGCTTTAGCACTGTATAAATCGCAACCAGCTTTAACGTTAGCTATTAAGAAACTTGAAGCTGAGCTTGGTTTTGAATTGTTAGATCGTAGCCATTATCGATTGCAATTAACTGAAAAGGGTCGTATTTATCATCGCGAAGCAGCATTATTATTAGATGCTCAGGCACATTTAGCACAACTGGCCAGTGAACTTGCACTTGGTAATGAAGCAAATTACAAAATTTGTTATGAGCAGTTATGTCACCAAGCACTGTATAACGATATTATTTGCAATGCTTTTGTTAAACATACCAGCACCGAGTTTAGTGTAACCAGCGGAAAGCGCTTTGTTTCTCTTGAGCAAGTTAATAAAGGACAAGCAGACTTAGGGATTGGTCCGTGGTTTGATTTGTTTCATGCTACAGGCGATTTAGAAAGTTTACCGATTGGCAAGCTCGATATTGGTATTGTTAGTGTGACAGGATTAGTGCCAGATAAAGTAACTTATCAACAATTACAGAACTTTCCTTGTTTAGCGATGTTTGAAAGTGATATGAGTTTTGACTCTGATCGTTTATCGTATTCAAAAGGCTCTACCATGATGAAAATTGATGATATATCAACTTTAAAATCGTTTTTATTATCGGGAGCTGGCTGGGCAATGATGAGTTTAGCGCATTGTCAAAATGAACTTGAAAGTGGTGTATTACAACAAATTAAAATACTAGACAGAGAAAATACGTTTAGCGCACAGATCAGAGTATTCCGACAAAATGCCACTCATCATGGACCCGTGGCAAGAGCCGTGTGGCAAGATTTTAAGCAGTTAAGTAAAACGTTTTTAGGGTCGTAAATGCAAGCCAGTAAAGAAGACAAAATTTATACTGTGATGGCGAATATACCGCCAGGAAAAGTAGCCAGTTATGGACAAGTAGCGGCAATGGCAGGATTGCTAAATAATGCTCGGCTAGTAGGGCGGTTATTAAAGTTAATGCCAAAAGATTCAAGCATACCTTGGCATAGAGTGATCAACAGCCAAGGTAAAATTTCTTTTCCTGAAGGGACAGCGCAGTACCAAAAGCAATATCAATTACTGCAAAGTGAAGGCGTAATTTTTAAAAATGGTCGTGTTAATATGCGTCAATTTCAGTGGGACTAATTAAAAAATTTAACCGACCGTAATAATATAGCGGCTGATTGCAATATAGTGACAAACACAGCCTGCAATCACAAATACATGCCAAAGTGCGTGGCTATATTGACGACTTTTAGCACTATAAAAGAGTGTGCCGAGACTATACAAAATCCCTCCACTGAGTAACCACCATAGTGCGTTTACTGGCACATTTAAATAAAGCGGGTAGACAATTGCAACTGCAAACCAACCCATTAATAAATATGTTGATAAAGACACTTTTTTGTTTTGTTTTTTCACCATTAATTTATAGCACACTCCGCCAAGTGCTAAAGACCATATAAATACCAGCGTTAAAATCGACCAAATTCCGGTTAATGAGAGTACTAAAAAAGGGGTGTAAGTGCCTGCAATCAAAATATAAATAGCACAGTGGTCACATTTTTTATAAAAAGCCCGCGCACCTATGCTGCTACTACTGTGATAAAGCGTAGATGATAAAAACAGCAACAATAAACTACCGCCATAAACAATTGCACTGACCGTTGCTTCAATCGTGTGTGTCTTGCTGATCAGCTCCCACAATACAAACAATGAAAATATAACGCCTGCGCCGTGAGACAGGCTATTAAGTTGCTCTTCTTTTTTAGAATAAGCGGGTTCAACCGACATGACATACTCATCATAAAACATTAATTTGGATTTGAGTGTACAAGTGTACGCTGAAGCTTTCAATGCTTATTTATTGACTATATTTTGGTTTTTTTAACCAACTTGAATGGTTTTAAAATTCACATCATCAAAAGGTTATGCACTTGTGTGATTTAAAGTGCATAAAAAACAATTAGTTAAAATTTATTTCGTGGTTGGCACAACCTTTGATTAAGTAATAGCGACTAACTTAATAACACAATAGGGAATACCATCATGAAAAGCATTATTAAACTATCTGTTGCAGCACTTTTGGTTGTTGGTTCTACACAAGCAAGTGCAAATGACGGTCAATTAGATATTACTCAAACGCTATCAAACAGCATTGCACAATACATTGAAAGTACGAGTAATGAATTACAAAGCAAATTAAAACAGTCATTGTTTAGTGATTCGCAAAAAATGTTAACCGAACTGTTTTCTCAGCAAAGCGAGCAATCAGCTGAAGTAGGTGTAGCTGAAAATACATCACAACTCGTTGCAACTAGCAATGCAGTAAAAGTTGAGGGTTAAGGCAATGAGCAGCGAATTAGGATTATTAGCTTTAATGTTAGCACCCGTTGTAAGCTTGTTAAGTGCGTATGCATCAGTTGAATTGTTACGTAATGTAGGGCAGTGGCTAAACATAGGCTAAGGGGATACCGATAAGTAATAATCAGTAACATTGATCTTGTTTGCTGCAGTGCACGTAACGTAATGCATAGTTAAACTGATGTAGTGAGCCTTATGAAACGTGCAATCTTTCCATTACCTGTATTTATTTTACCAAGTGGGTATACGCGGTTAAGAATTTTCGAACCTCGTTATCTTGATATGGTAAAAGAATCACTTAAAAATGATCATGGATTTGTTCTTTGCCAGTATGATGTTGATAGTCATCTCAACGTTCCTAAGTATGGATGCTTAGTGGATATTATTGACTTTTCACAAGATCAACAAGGGCAATTACTGATTGATGTGGTGGCCAAATCTGTGGTTGAGTTAACTGATGTAACTGAAGATAAGCAGCAGCTACGTTTCGGTCAGCTATCAGCACCTACAATGCCTTTTTGGTTTGAACAACCCCATAATTTAGATCGCGATGATACATATTTAGTAACTGCTTTAGAGCAGTTGTTTGATGTTAATACAGAATTAACCGATTTATATCGCCAGACACACTTTGATGATTTGAACTGGGTTATTGCTAGATGGCTTGAATTATTACCTATTTCAATTGATAAAAAACAACAGCTTGCCTTTAAATCAGACTTTGCGAATATTCACTCTTTCCTTCATACTGTGATTAATAACGAATTTTCCTAATTAATATGATCTTAATTTAGTTGCCCTGCGTATTGAATAAGCAAGAACACTAATGGGAATATTATGATGGTGAGTCAACAACTTTCAACACGTTGTGAACCTAACACAGGTAATTACACTGCCATGCCACAAACGCCAAGCAAAGAACTTGCTGATGCATTATCTGCGGTTGCAGCTAATCGCGATAAACAAGCATTCGCTTATTTATTTGCGTACTTTTCACCAAAAATAAAACGCTTTGGTATCAAGCAATTTAACTCAGAAGCACAAGCGATGGAATTAGTACAAGACACGCTAACTTCCGTGTGGCGAAAAGCACATCTCTATAATAATGATAAAGGCGCTGCTACAACGTGGGTATATACCGTAATGCGAAACGCATCATTTGATATGCTCAGAAAAATGAAAAGTAATAAAGAAGATAATATTAGCGAAGATATTTGGCCGTTAGTTGAGCAACATGATAATGCTGACTATGAATTTAGTGATCATCTTGAAAATCAACAAATAAAAAATTACCTAGATAAATTACCTCAAGCTCAACGCGATGTGGTTAAAGGCGTTTATTTTCAAGATATGTCACAAGAGCAACTTGCAGAACAATTGAACATTCCAATTGGTACCGTGAAGTCACGTTTACGTTTAGCGTTACAAAAATTACGCAATGAAATGGGAGACCGCAATGATTAAACATCACCCAAGCGATGCGCTATTAGCGCAGTATTGTAATGCGTCATTACCGGCAAGTATAAACGTCGCCGTCGCTATTCATCTTGATATGTGTAGTTGCTGTAAAGAAAAAGTGCAACGCATTGAAGCAAACAATGCCGTAGATGTGTTTGGCACTGATGATGAGCATCCTCAAACTACAGATTTAGCTATTGATGAATTATCATTAATTGATGCAATTACAGCAGATGTAACTGCTGATGAGGTATACAAGGTCGCGCCTCAAACTATCCTTGTTAATCAGCAAAATTATCAATTGCCCCGTGCTCTTGCCCGTATTTCACATAGCAAATTTATGCAAATGGGGAAATTATCACGTTCTCGTATCGATCTAGATGATGGTGCGTTACGTTCTAGCTTATTGCACATTGATGCTGGTGGAGAAATCCCTGAACATACTCACACTGGTTTCGAATTGACTTTATTACTTGATGGCGAGTTTAGTGATGAAGAGGGTCAATATGTGCCTGGCGACTTTATGTGGCTCGACGGTCGTCATCAACATACCCCGATCACAGAAAAAGGTTGTTTATGTTACACAGTAGTCAGTAGTGCTCTACACTTTAAGAAGGGACTGAGTAAGTTACTCAATCCAATTGGCAATTTGATTTACTAGGAGTGTATATGCAGCAATCGACTATTCAAATAGGCATAAGTGCATGCCTTGCAGGTGAGAAAGTTCGGTTTGATAGTGGCCATAAAAAATCAAATTTTTGCATGGATGAATTCGCAAAACATGTTGAATATAAACGCTTTTGTCCCGAAGTGGCGGTAGGTCTACCGATCCCAAGACCGACAATTAGACAAGTTAAAGTAGGCACAACTATTAAAGTGTGCCGTCCTGACGGCAGTGGTGATGTTGGCCCACAATTGACAGAATATGGTAAAAAAGTTGCCATAGAGCAGGCTGCACAATTAAGCGGCTTTGTTTTTTGTGCTAAAAGTCCAAGCTGCGGCATGGAACGGATCAAAATATATAATGAAGCAGGCACAGGTAATACATCTGAAGGCGTGGGTTTTTTTGCTGCGCAAATTATGGCTCACAACCCATTGTTACCGTGTGAAGAAAATGGTCGTTTAAATGATATGCACTTGCGTGAAAACTTTGTGATGCGAGTGTTTACTTATAAAAACTGGCAATTGTTGCGTCAACAACCAGCAACCCTGCATAGGTTAACGCAGTTTCATGCGCAATATAAGTATTTGTTAATGGCTCACAATTATCAGGCATATAAAGATCTTGGTAATTTACTGGGCACCTATGTTGGCGATGATTTTGAGCAGCTTGCTGACGATTATATTGCAGGTTTAATGGGAGCGCTGAAAAGACCTGCATCACGCAAAAATAACAGCAATACTTTAATGCACTTACAAGGCTACTTTAAAAAACATTTATCCAAAATTGAAAAAGAAGAGCTACGAGATGCAATTGATGAATATCGCTCAGGTTTAGTGCCGCTGTATGTACCGCTGACACTCTTAAAACATCATTTGAAAGTACATCCAAACGAATACTTAGCAAAGCAAGTTTACTTCAACCCTTATCCTCACGAACTAAAATTACGCTACGGAATTTAATGAACACTGTATTTTGGTTTAGGCGCGATTTGCGCCTTTTTAATAATCATGCCCTTTATCAAGCAATCGACAATGGTTGTAAAGACGCTATATTTTTTATCACTGAGCAACAATGGCAACGCCATGGTGTTGCTTCAATACAAATTGATTTGCTAAAACGAAGGTTAAACTTCTTAGGTCAGTTACTAGCTGATAATGGCATCACCTTGCATATCATTGAAGCAGGTAATTACGCAGGATGTGTGCAGCAGTTAAGCGAGTTCTGCCAGCGACATTCAGTAACACAGTTATTTGCCAATAAAGAATATGAAATTAATGAAGTTGAGCGCGATAACGCATTTTTACATCATGCTGATAAACTTAAAGTATCAGTTACCTTGTTTGATGGTGACGTGGTTGCACCGCCTGGAACGGTACTGAATCAAAGTGGTGAGATGTTTAAGGTGTTCACCCCTTTTAAAAATGCCTGGCTAAAGCAATATCAAGATACTCATTTTTATTTTCAAGCCCCCCCGACAATGTTTAGCCCAATACCTTGGCAAGGTTCAGAGTTACTTACCGGTGACGATTCCTCACATAAGTGGCCAGTTGATGATGCGTCATTAAGTCAAATCTGTGCCCGCTTTATCAGCGATAAATTACTCAGCTATAAAGATCAGCGAGATATTCCAAGTATTAAAGGCACATCAGGCTTAAGTCCGTATTTAGCTTTAGGAATTGTCAGCGTTCAGCAATTAATTGCTCTTGTACAGCAACAATATGTCGATGCTTTAAGTAGCTCTAAAAGCAATTTATTTACTTGGGTCAACGAGTTAGTGTGGCGTGAGTTTTATCGTCATTTAATTGTGGCTTATCCAAAACTTAATAAATATAACAACTTTAATGAGAAATATGACCCAGTAAAGTGGCGAACTGATGAGGCTGATTTTACTGCTTGGTGTGAAGGTAAAACAGGCTACCCGCTTGTTGATGCCGCTATGAGGCAGCTTATTCAAACTGGCTGGATGCATAATCGCTTACGAATGGTGGTTGCCAGTTTTCTTACCAAACACTTGTTAATTGATTGGCGTAAAGGTGAACGTTTCTTTATGCAGCATTTGATCGATGGCGATTTAGCGTCTAACAATGGCGGTTGGCAATGGGCTGCAAGTACCGGCTGCGATGCCCAGCCATACTTTAGAATATTCAACCCGATTACTCAAAGTGAGCGATTTGATCCTGATGGTCATTTTATTCGTAAGTATATACCGGAGTTGGAAAATGTGCCGAATAAGCAAATTCATTTTCCACATGAATATTTAGCGAAAAGCGGCAAAGCAAAAGCGGTTTATTGGCCAGCAATCGTTGATCATAAAACGGCTCGCTTACGAGCGCTTGATGCATTTAAGGTATGATATGAGCAACCACAGAACAGATAAATTTATCGCGATATACCAAAAGCTAAGTAAAGAAAATCTACATTTACTGAGTGATATTTATGCTGCAGATATTCACTTTTCTGATCCATTGCATGAAGTCGATGGTTTAGCTGACTTACATCAATATTTTGCTAAACTTTATAGTAATGTTATTGAATGCACGTTTGATATCAGTGACACTGTTAGTGTAGGCGATAATGCTTTTGTTTACTGGACTATGTATTATCGCCATCCAAAGCTTAGCAATGGCCAGCAAATAGCCGTAGCAGGCCATAGCAAGTTAACATTTACTGGTGACAAAATCAGCCTTCATAAAGACTACTTTGATGCTGGTGCATTACTTTATCGACATATCCCTATTCTCGGTTCAATTATTAAATACATAGATAATAAGGCAGCGGAATAATGATCACGCTTATAACAGGTGCAACATCAGGTATTGGTGAACAACTTGCGAAACTGTATGCGCAAGCCGGGGATACAGTGATCGCTTGTGGGCGTAACCAAGAAAAACTAAACGAACTTGCGCAACTAACGAATATTGAAAGTTGTCAGTTTGACGCTACTGATTTACAAGCAATACGAAGTAGCACTGTTGCTTATACGCAATTTGATCGCGTTATTCTTAATGCTGGCAATTGTGAGTATATCGATGATGCGCATAATTTTGACAGTGCATTGTTTACCCGCGTTGTTACTACTAATTTGCTTTCGATGGGTTATTGTCTTGAGGCTTTACTACCGAGGATAAAGTCCGGTGGTCAGTTGGTGATTGTCAGTTCAAGCGTAACTTATTTACCGTTACCGCGCTCTGAAGCATATGGCGCATCAAAAGCTGGGGTCAGTTACTTAGCAAAAAGTTTAGCCATTGATTTAGCTGATATTGACGTAACCTTAGTGCACCCAGGCTTTGTTAAAACACCGTTGACTCAAAAAAACGATTTTCCAATGCCAATGGCAGTTACTGCAGAAAAAGCGGCAAATTATATTATCAAAGGGGTCGCTAAGCGCCGCAAAGAGGTGCATTTTCCTTATCGTTTCACCCTTATTTTAAAATGTTTACGCATGTTGCCGCTGCCAATTTGGCTCATGCTTGCAAAAGGATTAAGTCGTTGAAAAAAATAGCAATTATAGGTTCTGGAATTGCAGGATTAAGCTGCGCGCATTTGTTGCACAAAAAGTATGATATTACGGTATTTGAAAAAAACAACTACATTGGTGGGCACACCGCAACGATAGATATACAGGTTGATGGTGTTAAGCATGCTATTGATACTGGCTTTATTGTTTTTAATGATCGCACTTACCCTTATTTTGAAAAGCTGTTAAAGCGCATCGGCGTTGAACGACAACCGACAGAAATGAGTTTTAGTGTGCATAATCAGCAAACTGGTTTTGAATACAATGGCCACACTTTTGCCAGTTTGTTTGCTCAAAAGCGCAATATATTTCGTCCGCGCTTTTGGAAGTTACTCAGTGATATTGTGCGTTTTAACACGTTGTGTAAAAAACTATATCATGACAACGACTACCAAAGTGAGCAGATGTTAGGTCAGTTGCTCGACCAACACGGTTTTAATGATTTTTTTCGTTACCATTATATTTTGCCAATGGGCGCGGCTATCTGGTCAACAAGTATTAAAGAAATGAGTAATGTAGGGGTTGAGTTTTTTGTAAAATTCTTTTTCAATCATGGCTTATTAGATATTACTAATCGTCCGCAGTGGTATGTTATTCCCGGTGGTTCAAGGGAATATATCAATCCATTGATCAGTGGTTTTAAAGATAAAATAAAATTGAACACGGATATACAGTCTATTTTTCGCACCCCAGAGCAGGTTTTGATCCGATTGAAAAATGGTACCGTTGAGCAATTTGATAAAGTTATTTTTGCTTGTCATTCTGATCAAGCTCTCGCTTTACTTGAAAACCCAAGCACTGATGAAAAAGCAATTTTATCAGCCATTCCCTACACTGAAAATTCAGTGATTTTGCATACTGACACTGCTTTGCTGCCAAAACGTAAAGCCGCATGGGCCAGTTGGAATTATCTACTTACCGATAATCTTGATAAAGCTGCTGTTGTGACTTATCAAATGAATATTTTGCAAGGCATAACAAGTAAAACGCAATTTTGTGTCACGCTTAATCACCGTGAGGGAATTGATAAAACTAAAATACTCCGAGAATTTACGTATCATCATCCAGTATTCAATAAAACGTCTATTGCTGCTCAGCAACAGAAACAGCTTATTGATGGAGCCAACAACAGTTATTTTTGTGGCGCTTATTGGTATAACGGATTTCACGAAGACGGCGTGAAAAGCGCTGTAGATGTTGCTCGCAAACTTGGGGTTGAATTTGAATAGTGCACTTTTAATCGGTGATGTTCGTCATCACCGATTAGCAATTAAAGCGCATAGCTTTAATTATCAGTTGTACATGATGTGGGTTGATCTTAATGCTCCTCAGCAACTTGATGGTGTTCACCCTTGGCTTGGAACAACAGGCTTTAAAGCACTTAAATTTAAACAATCAGATTATCTTAATCGTGATTTAGATACTCAACAACCAATCAAACAACGAGCAATTGATAAAATTGTCGAGCTGGGGATTACTGCTCCGTTTAGTAATGTTTATATGCTCGGACAGCTGCGCTGTTTTGGGGTGTATTTTAGCCCAGTTAACTTTTTCTTCTATGAAACGGCTGATGGCGATTTTCCCTATATGGTCGCTGAAGTGAGTAATACCCCCTGGAACGAGCGACACTATTACTTGGTTGATTTACACAAGAAAGTGAACTTTAAAAAGGCTTTCTCCGTATCACCATTTATGAATTTAGATATGGATTACCACTGGAAAGTGCGTTTAACAAAGCACAATACTATGATCCATATAGAAAATAAAAAAGATAATACGCTATTATTTACTGCCAGTTTGCGTTTACAACGCCAGTCACTCAGTCGTGCTGCGGTTACTGCGTTACTGAAACGTTTTCCTGCTATGACAATCACTGTGATGAAAGGAATTTACGTACAGGCGTTTAAACTATTTTGTAAGCGAGTGCCTTTTTTAGGTCACTCAGGCAAGAATTGATAAGCTAAAATAATGAAGGTCATGAGATGGAAAAAGTATCCAGTTTAGCTGATAACGCATCAAGTAGCTTGTTAAGTAAGCTGTATAAAAAGTTAGTCATTGGTGCGTTTGATAGCATTGAAGTCGGCGCGATTACCCTAGTTGATGGTAACGACGTTCAACACTTTGGTGATCCTCAAAGTCACTTGCAGGCTAAAGTAGTTGTTAATAATCCGGCAATGTATAAAGCATTTGCGCTCTCTGGCAGTGTCGGAGCTGGCGAAGCTTATATTTTAGGCCAGTGGGAATGTACTAACTTAACTCAGTTGATTGAAATTTTTGCCATTAATCAGGCTCAACTGGACCAATTTGAACGTAAGTTTGCGTTTATTAGTAATCTTTACAATCGAATAAACCACCGTAAAAACAAAAATTCTGAGCAAGGTTCAAAGAAAAACATTGTTGCTCATTACGATTTAGGCAATGAGTTGTATTCATCATTTTTAAGCACTGAAATGCTTTACTCAAGTGCTGTCTACCCATCAAAAGATGCTTCTCTTGAGCAAGCACAAAGCCATAAGCTTGATTTAATCTGCCAACAAGTAGATTTACAACCCGGTGAAACGGTTATTGAAATTGGCACAGGGTGGGGAGCGTTTGCCATTCATGCTGCAACACATTATGACTGCCACGTTACTACTACAACTATTTCTGATGAGCAACATGCGTTTGTGGCAGAAAAAATTACCCAGTTGGGGCTTGAAGATAAGATAACCTTATTGAAACAAGATTATCGTTTACTCGAAGGCAGTTACGATAAGCTCGTGTCAATAGAAATGATAGAAGCGGTTGGTCATGAATACCTACCCAGCTTTTTCAAAAAATGTAATGACTTACTCAAAGACAGTGGTGCAATGCTGATCCAAGCAATTACAATTGCTGATCAACGCTATCAACATTACCTGAAAAATTCTGATTTTATTCAGCAGTATATTTTCCCTGGTGGTTGTTTACCGTGTATTGATGAAATGAATAAGCAAATAAAAAATCAATCAGACATGGTGGTACACAGTATTAGCGATATCGGCGTTCATTATGCAAGAACCTTAGCTGATTGGCGCACACGGTTTATTGCAAGCTGGCCAGAAATCGACAAAGTTAAGTTCGACCAGCGTTTTTATCGATTGTGGTTATTTTACTTAGCTTACTGTGAAGGCGCATTTAGGGCGCGAGTAACCAGTACAGTGCATTTAGTTGCTCGTAAACCGCGTTTTAACCATTCAAGTGATGACATTGCGCTCAGTTATTAATTTTTTGCTGTTTCAAGGAGTGTGGTTTTTAGCATTATTCCTTGAGCAGCGCGCTATTATACCGATTTTATTAATCATCATACTAATGCTATGCCTGTCGCAGCAAAAGCAACAAGATATGCTGTTACTGTGCTATGGCTTAATGATCTCGTTAAGCTTTGAATATTTGATGGTTGAGGTTGGCTTTTTATCTTTTAGTATATCCCCTTTTCCATTGTGGTTTATATTACTTTGGTGTGCCTTACTCTTAACCATCAATACGTCAATGCAATTTTTGCATCGCACGCCTTGGTATTTAGCGATGTTGCTCTGTGCTGTTTTTGCCCCCGCAAGTTATATTGCTGGTGCACGCTTTGGGGCGTTAGAGGTTCATCCTGTAGTTTGGCAATTTTGGCTTATATATGGTTTTGCTTGGTCGCTTATGTTCAATTTTATCAGGATGATAAACACATATAGCAAAAAGTACCTGTTAGTTTCTGAACACAAATGAGCATACAGGTGTAACTATTTAACTTAGAAATTTGGAGTCCGGTAATGATAGCAAGATTAACTAAAGGGCTAATCATTTTAATTGTATTGATATGCAGCCGAAGCTTTGCAGCTGATTTTAAAGTGGTCGGTGAGGCTCGTTTTGAGTATCTATTTTGGGATGTCTATCAGGCGCAGTTAGCAACCCCATCTGGGACCTATCAGTTTGGTAATCACCCCACTAAACTGACATTGACCTATTTACGCGATTTTGCTGCAAAGGACATAATCAAAGCGACAAACGAACAATGGCAGCATTTGGGTAAAAAAGAGATTATTAGTAAATACGATGCACAGTTAGCTGCGCTTTGGCCAGATATCAAAAAAGGTGAATCGCTATCGTTCATTACGGATGAAAATGGTATTGGCACATTTTATTTTAATGGTAAAAAGTTAGGGGCTATAGAGCAAAATGGTTTTGCGGATAACTTCTTAGCTATTTGGCTTGACGCCGATACCTCTGAGCCACAAATGCGAAAACAACTAATAGGGCAATAACATGAAGCGAATTACTACATTATTTTTACTTAGTTGCACATTTTTATTAAGCAGTTGTGCTGCGCCAGATGTTGAGTATTACCAAGGAAGTCAGCCAGAATTTAATTTTAAACATTTTTTTAGTGGCAAATTGAAAGCCTACGGCGTTGTCCAAGATTATAAAGGTGAATTAACCCGTAAGATGGTTGTTGACATGAATGCGAGCTGGGATGGCAATAACGGTGTTATAGAGGAAGATTTTGTTTACGATGACGGTGAAACTCAACGTCGAGTGTGGAACATAACACTCAATGCAGACAATACTTTAACTGGCACTGCAGGTGATGTCATAGGTATCGCGAAAGGGAAAAGTAATGGCAGTGTTTTTCATTGGCAATATACCCTAAAACTACCTTATGGAGATGACACTATTGAAGTTAATTTAGATGATTGGATGTATCTGGTAACACAATCACGCTTGATTAACCGTACAGCTATTGATAAGTTTGGCATTGAGGTTGGGGAAGTAACCTTAGTTATCGAAAAAGTTGATTGATCAACAAATTACCATATTGATTTACTAAATAGTGCTTAAGTTCATTGTTGGTTAATCTTTAAATCAATATTTATTTCGGCAATTATTTAAAATTTACTCATTTTTTAAGAATTTACGTGAAAAAAGCATTTTGCTGTTGCCAATACTTAAAAAATGCATAAAGATAGGTTTTGCGAAGGCAAAATAATAACGAATAGGAATTTAACAAATGAATAAAGCTCAATTAGTTGAAAAAATCGCTACTGATGCAGAAATCTCTAAAGCAGCAGCTACACGCGCACTTGACGCATTCACTGGTGCTGTTACTTCTTCTTTAAAGGAAGGTAATTCAGTTGCACTAGTTGGTTTTGGAACTTTCTCTGTAAAAGAGCGTGCTGCACGTACTGGCCGTAATCCACAAACTGGTGCCGAAATCCAAATTTCAGCTGCAACTATCCCAAGCTTTAAAGCAGGTAAAGGTCTTAAAGATCAAGTTAATCCTTAATCAATTAGATTGGTTAAATAAAAAAGGGCTGATTAGCCCTTTTTTTGTATCTGCTCATTAATCTAAGGTTTAAGCTTTTAGTGCTTTATCACCGCGGCCAATACCTACCGCACCAGAGCGTACAACTTCAATTATGTCAGTCTCATGGCGTAAGGTATCTAAAAACGATTCAATTTTATCTGTGCTACTAACAAGCTGCAATGTGTAGCTGTTGCGACCCATGTCTAAAATAGCACCTTGGAATACATCTACCACCCGTGTTACTGCAGCTCGCTTAGCTTCATCTTGAGCGAATACTTTTACTAATAGCAGCTCACGTTCAATATGCGCCATTTCAGTTAGATCAATAATTTTTAATACATCAACTAATTTATTTACCTGTTTAGTGATTTGCTCAACCACACGGTCATCACCCATGGTAGTGATAGTAATACGTGATAAAGAATGATCGTCTGTTGTGCCAACTGTTAAACTATCAATGTTATAAGCTCGTTGTGAGAATAGGCCAACAATACGCGATAATGACCCTGGTTCATTCTCAAGTAAAATAGATAATATACGACGCATTATGCTTTCACTCCTTTACGTAACCACATTTCATCAACTGCTCCAAGCTTAATTTGCATTGGGTATACATGTTCATTTTCATCAACAAGAATATCTAAAAACACTAAACGGTCAGTGATCGACATGGCTTTATCGATTGCGGGCTGTAGTTCATCAAGAGTATTAACGCGAATACCGACATGGCCATAACTTTCAGCAAGTTTGACGAAATCAGGTAACGATTCCATATACGACGATGAGTGACGACCGCCATAGACCATATCTTGCCATTGACGCACCATACCCAGAGAGCGATTATTCAGTGACACCACTTTTACAGCCAAGTTATATTGTAAACATGTCGAAAGTTCTTGAATGTTCATTTGAATCGAACCATCACCGGTGACACACACTGATTCTTTATCCGGGAACGCAAGTTTCACTCCCATTGCCGCTGGCAGACCAAAGCCCATAGTGCCAAGACCCCCTGAGTTGATCCATTGGCGCGGGTTTTTAAACGGGTAGTACTGCGCCGCAAACATCTGATGCTGACCTACATCAGAGCTTATATAGGCATCACCATTGGTGGCTTTATAAATTGCTTCAATGACGGCCTGAGGTTTTATTTTATCGCCCGCAGTGCTGTAGCTTAAACATTTTTGTTCACGCCAGCTAATGATCTGACGCCACCAATCTTCTTGAGCACTACGATCAATTTTGATTGGACTTTTATCTATGGCTGTTTGTAATTGCTCAAGTACGGTTGATAAACAACCGACGACTGGAATGTGAGCTTTGATCGTCTTTGAAATAGAGGTTGGATCAACATCAACATGAACAATCGTCGCATTGGGACAGAATTTCTTCACGTTATTGGTTACCCTGTCATCAAATCTGGCGCCCAGAGCTAAGATCACATCGGCATTTGCCATCGCCTTATTTGCTTCAAGGCTCCCGTGCATACCTAGCATACCAACGAAATTAGGGTGAACACCGGAAATACCCCCCAATCCCATTAAGGTATTAGTTATTGGTGCATTGAGTGATTCAACCAAATGAGTCAGTTGCTCTGAAGTGTTAGAAATAATAATCCCGCCGCCTGAGTAAATGACCAGTTTTTTAGCTTCTAAAATAGCGGCAACGGCTTTGCGAATTTGCTTTGGGTGGCCTTTGGTATTTGGACTATAGGTTCTCAGCTCTGTGGTTCCTGGAAACTCAAAATCAAATTTAAGTGCAGGGTTTAACATATCTTTTGGCAGTTCTACGACCACAGGACCTGGGCGTCCAGTACTTGCAATATAAAATGCTTTAGCCAAAATTTTAGGAATATCTTTTGCGCTACGACAGTTAAAACTGTGTTTTACGATTGGCCGAGAGCAACCAACAATATCGGTTTCTTGAAATGCATCATCACCAATTAAGTTAGTCGGCACTTGACCGGATAGCACTACCATAGGGATAGAATCCATATAGGCTGTAGCGATCCCCGTTATACAGTTTGTCGCACCTGGACCTGATGTTGCTAATACTACGCCCACTTCACCTGTGGCACGTGCATAACCATCAGCCATATGGGTTGCTGCTTGCTCATGACGAACTAAAATATGCTCAACATCATCTTGCTGAAATAATGCGTCATAAAGATCTAATACTGAGCCACCGGGGTAGCCAAATATATATTTTACCTTCAATGCCTTTAATGCCTGAACAACTAGTTCGGAGCCATTATATTGTTGTGTACTCATCCTCATTCCTCTGTGTGCCAGTTACCGATTGATTATTATCATGAGTAATAATGTGCTATTGCACGCACTCCCCATTTATTCTGTGCAATTACCGTATAATTTAAATGCATAAAAAAACCCCCGCTTAGGGCGGGGGTTTTTAAAAAGCTATTTCACCTTCTAATACATCCCCGCTGGGCTTAAAACTAAGACCAGTACGAGTACAGTGACTAGGTGAAATTGATATTTCATAATGTTATTTTTCTTCTCGGTATTTGTTATGTAAATTTTAATGAGTTATTGCGCCGTAATAGCCAAATACACACTAAGTCTACTAATTCAATAGCCTTATTTTTAAAGGTTTTGCCAGCTAATGTCAACAGCCAAAACGGCAATGTTGCATTAAAATTCCAAATTAATTGTTTTTCTACTTAAAAATTGCTTTAGATCGCATTATTAACCTTGGAAAATAAAGAAATTATGCTTTTTGATTTGTTGGGGTATTCAAGGTGTACCTATAACTGTAATGTAAGTATATAAATTATTAGCTATTATTATCTTTATGAAGTTGTTGATAGGTGATCCTGTGAAATACTCACAATTGTTATGTGCACTGACTTTGGTATTGTTAAGTCAACATAGTGTGGCAATACCACAAAATAGTAGCCCAACTGATATTGGTGTCGTTAATAAAGAGCGAATTTTATATTGGTTAGATAAACGCGGGCAGCTTGACGATAAAATAGCGAATGATAAATTATTATCTGATTATATTGGCCGTGGTGGATCAGTGCATTCACGTCGGCAACTAAACCCTCAAGTTTTAACTCAACAACGAAAAATGGCTCAGCGCTTAGCGAGTGTGTCTTCGCAGTTACCTAATTCGAAAAAAAATACCGTAAAAGTGTTGGCTATATTGGTTGATTTTCCTGACTTACCTCATGATGATAATGGCTTAGCCGCAGCTGACAGCGATATGTACTACTCAAGCTATAGTCAGCAGCATTACCAACAAATGTTATTCGCTACTGATGGTTACTCAGGACCTCAGCAGCAAACTTTGCAAACAGCATATCAATATTATCAGCAAGCCTCAGGGGAAAGCTTAGCATTTACGGGTCAAGTTTATGGCTGGGTAACAGCCGATAATGATGCGAAAAGTTATGGGGCTCGCCAAGGGGGAAATAATGATATTGATGCACCAAGTTTAGTGCATGAAGCGGTAGAAAAAGCCGTAGCCAAATTTAATATTAATTTAGCCGATTATGATTTAACAGATTTGGATGATCGTGATGGTGATGGGATCACCAATGAACCTGATGGCATTATTGACCATGTTATGATTTTCCACTCGAGTATAGGTGAGGAAGCCGGCGGTGGTATATTGGGTACAGATGCAATTTGGTCACATCGTTTTTATGTGTACGATCAAAACAATCAGCCAAGTGCGGTTGAAGGCAGTAGTATTCGTTTATTTGGTTATACTATCAATCCTATCGACGCTGGTATTGGTGTGGTGGTACATGAGTTTGGTCACGACTTAGGTTTGCCTGATGAATATGATTTAACCGGCAGTGCGCTTGGTGAGCCTGTGGCATTATGGTCAGTTATGTCTGGTGGTAGTTGGGCAGGCTCACCTAGCGGTTCACAGCCGGTGATGTTCAGTCCTTATGCACTCGAATATTTACAAAACCGTTATCAAGGAAACTGGCTTAATCAAACAACGATATCGTTAGACGAAATCGATACCAATCAACAGCAAATACTTCGCCATAGTAGTGGGGTATCAACTGAATTAAACCAGTTGAAAATCACCCTGCCAACTAATTTACAGCCGTTTTATCAAGCGGTAGAAGGGCACTTGCAATATTACTCTGGCAGTGGCGATAATGTTTCACAAAGTATGACATTTACAGTTAATATACCTGCAAGTACGCAGCCTACTTATCTTGATTTAAGTGCTTATTACAGCATTGAAGCGCATTATGATTATGCTCAAGTATTAGTAAACGCCCAACCTATTGCGTCGCAATATACCCAAGCGGTTAATCCATTTTATGGAGACATTGGTCCATATATAACAGGGTCTTCAAGTTCAGTAAATGACGCTCAGCAGCCGAATAATTATTTACGGCATCGTTTTGATTTATCAGCTTATGCTGGTCAAACAATTACGCTTAGTTTTAACTATAAAACGGACACTTATACTCATTATTTTGGTCTAGTTGTTGATGATATGACCATTAGCCAAGGTGATACTTTCGTTTGGCAAGATAATGCAGAGCAGTCAACACAAGCACAACTTGATGGCTTTAGCCGAGTGGGGGATCACATCTATACAAAACCACACAATTACTATTTACAGTTACGTAGTTATTTAGGAATTGATAGTGGTTTACAAGTTGAGCAGTATTCACCGGGTTTATTACTTTGGTCTGCTAATGAACAGTATACAGATAATAATACTCCTGAGCATATTGGCGAAGGGTTTATACTGGTTGTTGATGCCGATCAAAATGCCATTGCAAAAGGTAACAGCAGCGTACCTGCAAGTACTACGATTCAGTTAAGAGATGCTGCTTTTAGTCTTTATGATCAGCGCCAGGGTTTAGGCGATACGCAGTTAGCAGCAATCACTGAGTTTAATGATAATAATGATTACAGTTTTGCCACGCAACCGGCCTCTGGTGTAAAAGTTTCACAGTTTGGTTTTAGTTTTTCTATTGTTGAGCAAGCGATTAATAATAGCTCAATTGAATTGAATTTAGGCTATACACCACAGTCTGGGATCAATGTAATTACTAATGATCTCGAAGCGAGTTTTGAAATTAAAGGAATGGCGTTGACCCCAACCGATAGTTTTAACTGGCAGTTTGGGGATGGCCAAAGCAGTGATGAATTGAATCCAAGTCATACATTTGCCGATTATGGTAGTTACACTGTGGGTTTTACTCGTACTAATGAACAAGGGCAGCAGTTTCAAGAATCGATGACTTTTGTGCTTACTGCGCCGCTATCAATTTCCAGTGTGGATACCAATATAGAGAAAGGCAATGTAACTGCAAAAGTCACTGTATCAGGTGGTCAAGCACCTTATGACTATGCATGGCAATTAGGTGATGGCTCAACTGCGAAAGGGCAGAGCATTAACCACCGCTATGAATACAGTGGCGATTATACCTTGAGCGTTATTGTAACTGATGCAAATGGCGCTATGCAGTCTTTTGCAACCCAAGTGTCGCCAGATGTATTACTTACAACACAGGCCAGTTACAGTGCAAAAGATTTGCTGGTTAATTTTAACAGTGATACCAAAGGCGGGTTTAATAATTACACTTACAGCTGGGACTTTGGAGATGGCAATGCTGTAAGCCAACAGGCTAATCCTACACACACTTATAGCCAAGCGGGAAGTTATGTGGTGACACTGACCGTGACTGATACCTCTGAAAATGGCATAAAAAACACCTTACCTGCTAGCAAGCTTACTGTAACAGTGCAAAAACAAGTTGCCAGTTCAGGCTCCAGCGGTGGAAGTCTATTTTGGTTATTGTTACTGCTACCGCTCAGTTTTCGAACAAAGATGCAAGCATAAACTAAGTGACAAAAAAGCCAGTAAATACTGGCTTTTATTATAATGCTAATAATCTAGATTTGGTTTATAAACGGTCGATAACAGCTTGTGTGAAGTCAGTAGTACCGTGACTGCCACCTAAATCGCGAGTGGTACGATCACCCGATTTAATTACGTCAGCTACAGCACTGCGAATACGCTCTGCAGTTTCGCCCATTTCTAAATGCTCTAACATTTGAATAGATGCCAAAATAACAGAGGTTGGATTTGCTAAGTTTTTACCAGCAATATCAGGTGCGCTGCCATGAACTGCTTCAAAGATTGCTGCATCTTCACCGATGTTAGCGCCAGGTGCCATACCTAAGCCGCCTACTAGACCAGCACATAGATCAGATAAAATATCACCAAACAGGTTTGTCGTAACGATAACGTCAAACTCTTCAGGGCTCATTACCAGTTTCATACAGGTTGCATCAACAATCATTTCAGTTGATTCAATTTCAGGATAACGTTCCGCAACTTCACGAGCTACTTTTAAGAATAAACCTGAAGTTGATTTTAAGATGTTAGCTTTGTGAACCGCTGTCACTTTTTTACGGCCTTCACGCACGGCTAGTTCGTAGGCAAAAGTAACAATTTTTTCAGCACCTTCACGGGTGATCATAGACATTGCTTGTGCTTCGTTGCCATCTTCTGATGTCACTTGGCCTAAACCTGAATACATACCTTGCGTATTTTCACGTACCGTGATGATATCAATGTCTTCATAACGTGCTTTGGTGCCAACAAATGATTTTACTGGGCGCACATTGGCGTATAAACCAAACTGCTTTCGTAATGTTACATTGATTGAAGTAAAACCTTCACCAACAGGCGTAGTTAGTGGGCCTTTAAGAGTGATTTTATTACGCGCAATAGTATCAATGGTATCTTGTGGTAATAATTCACCGGTTTTTTCTAAGGCAGCAAGACCTGCATCAACGAATTCATAATCAAAATCGCACCCTGCGGCTGTTAAGATCTCAAGGGCTGAATCAATAATACTCGGACCGATGCCGTCGCCTTTGATCACTGTGATGGTTTGTTTGGCCATGAACTTTTCCTATTACGAGTTAGAAATGCACGTAAATGTGACGCATTATTATACCAATCGACTTAAATATTTAACCATTCTAGCGTGCTAAATAAGGCGCTAACTGCGTTATGAATTTCTCAAGTAGAACAACTACATGTCGAAATTTATGCCTTGTTATCACTCTATTTATCTGTCGCTATAAATGGCTAGTAACTTAACACGATTGGTATTAAGCGATTACTTGTTAGATTATTTACGTGAATGAGTTTGAAAATACAAGCGGCTTTTATAGCAATTTATTCAACTTTTTGCCAGTAAAACCCACGAAAACGCACTAAATTAGTCACTATGTCTAATAAATATTCATACGCTATTGCTTAAACCTAGGCTTGGAAGCTGCGCATAAAAATCCTCGCTGGACTGCCAATCTAAGCGTTTTAATACTTGGTCAAAAGTGTGTGTTTGCCAACTACTTTGTATTGCGTTGGGTTGATACACCTTAATAACGACGAGTTTTATTGCAACCCATAATTGTGCTTCTGCAGATAAGTGTTGTTTTTTTTGCTGCTCAGCATCTAAAAGCGCTTGTGTCCATGGGTTGTCACCAAGCAATTCAAGTAAATAAGCCGATAAATGCCCACTGTCATGAACCGTGACACCAAATAGCCACGCAAAGGGCATACTTACATCACTTTTAGGTGAGTGTTCATACACTGTCTTACGGCTAATTGTGGTGCTACAGTATTCAATCAAATAATTAACGTAACCATAAATAGGCAAAGCGAGGTGCTCGAACTGGTTGTGTTGATCACGACTTACCAGTTGGTTTAATAAACTTATTATTGCCTGTAAACGTAATTGTATATGTTGCATTAATGGATGCGCTTGGTGGCTTACTAATTGCTCAAAGAGCACCCGTTGAATGATTGCTGGCGCATTATATAAGCCGACCATTGATAAACAATGGCGTAAATCTTTGCCTGCTAGCTGCTCTTTATTATAAGGCTTCACTGCTTCACGAAGTAACTCTATTGTCGCTGGATGATTGTTGAGTAATTTAGCAAGGGCACTGTATGAGTATTCCTTTTGTATTTTAACTTGGCTTATCAAGATTAGTAATTGTTGTTTTTCAACGTTTACAATTTCAATAGCGGGAGCTATGTGTTCATTGAACCATACGCTAAACAATAATCGCTTGTCTTTACTTGGGCGTTGTTTTGAATGCGATTCTAGCTTTGCCTTAACACTATACCATTTGGTTTTTTGCTGCTCATGCAACGCAATTAATAAATCCCGTTGCTGGTGGTTTTTACCAATATACGTGAGCTGCTGATCGCTATAATTAACTAAAGAGCCTGGCAGGTAAGGGCCAAAATGACCGATTAATGCTTTTAATGCTTGTTGGGCAAACAGGTTGGGAGTACGGATATAAATATCAGCCACTGCTTTATAGATGTCGATATGATCATTTTGGGTACGATAAGTAATGTTCATCGCAATAATATTTGCTAACGCAACTAACGTCGTTGGTCCATCATAGATCATGATTTTTGGCGTGCTTAGCAAGGCCTGCTTATACTTATTTAAGCGCGCTAAAATACCCGCAATATGATCAGTGGCAATGTTAGCTGATTGCAGTAACTTTACTGCTAGCTGATGACGCGACTGCCATTGCTTTTTTTCTTGTTGGGTAAGAGGTTGGCGCAGGGCCAACTTATTGGTTTGTGTTTGCACACATAAATAGTTAGTTAAACACACACAAATAAGCAATTGGCTGATTTTACTGTCGTAACTTAAACTGCGACAAAATGCGGCGACAATGACACATTGATTGACTACTAAGTTGGTTGTATAACCTTGTGTTTCTGCATATAGAGTAAGTTGGGCTTGCATTGCATTTGGATGTGAATCATAGAGTTTATAATATTGCTCAGCCAGTTGTGTTAACAGCGGATAAATTTGTGGCCACTGACTTCTATTATGATAAAACCTTAATAATTTGTCAGTCTTTTCAAATAGGCTGGCAAGATCTTGTGCGCAGAGTTCATCCATAAATAATCAATTACCCGCGTTGCTCAAATGCATCAAATGCACTTGGTCCCCACAAAATCAATTCGCCATTTTTAAACAGTAAACCAGTACACTCATCCATAGTCGTGATCCCATCTGATTTGATATGTTGAGTACGGTAAAAAATAATTTGCCATACCTCTTCGTTATCACGTTTAGCGAATGTTAGATCTGGACTGCCTAAATACTCTAATACAGTGTTTAAGTTAGTCGGTGTTTCGATACTTAATTTAGCGATATAACGTTTATTGAACGCTTCTCGGTCCTGCCATATCATCGCTTGCGGATCATCTTTATAAAAAGTAATGACCAAAGTAGCGATTAAGGCATATACACCTAAACCTAATATGAGATAGCGAAAAAACTTCTTAAACATTGTGCACTCTTACGCTGAGACTTAAATTCAGTATACGCATAGTTCAAATTCAGTGCTACGTGAATGCGATTAATTGAGTCTTAACTGCTTTAAACTAAAGCCTAAGTTAATATCTGTACGTAAACCAACCAAATGTTTCGAGGTAATATAGTCAGCCATTCCTGTTGCTAACTTTTTACGTACTGCTGCAGAGAGCGTTTCATCCTCTATTGCGAATGTTATATCTGCGTGCTTACTAATAATCTCTTGTGCTGTTTTAGTACCAATTCCCTTAATACCAGGGATATCATTAGTTTTATCACCAGCCATTGCCCAAAAATCAATTAATCGAGCTTGCTCAACACCAAAACGTTGTACGATAGAGTGATGATCTAAATATTCTTTTTTAAAATAATCATAAACATTAATATAATTATTTAAGCTAGGTAGAAACCCTTTATCAGTGGAAACAATTGTACAATACAACTGATTTTGCGCCATTTTATGGGCTAACGTGGCGATAATATCATCAGCTTCATCATTTACTGGGGCAAACACCACAATACCCGTTTGCTCAATTGCCTGTTTAAATTTATCTAATGAATTTTTCAGAGTTTCAGGCATGGGGGCACGGCTGCTTTTATATTGAGCGTAATAATGATAACGCCAGCTTTTATCACCATCAAATACAGCAATAGCATGTGTTGCTTGGGTGATCTTTATAAGTTTTTCACAAGCGTGAGCTACCCGCGCGCAGCAGGTATTTATCATTTGCTCATCACTGCCTTTATTTTGATTACTATCAACTGCATAAATGCGCCTAATTAAATTAAGCGCATCGATTAAAAGTAACTGACCTGACACGAATACATTAACCCTTATGCTTTGACTTCATAACATGGAACATATTGACTGCCTGGGAGCTTCATTCTTCCTTGCTCAACAAATGCTTGCAGCAGTTTATCCATGGCTTTCATTAAAGTCGGCTCACCGCTAATGATAAACCGGCCATGTTGTTTAATGGCTTGAATGCCTTCGTCTTTGACATTACCAGCAACAATACCAGAAAATGCACGGCGTAAATTAGCGGCTAGTAATTGCTTTTCTTGGTCTAAATGTAAATCAAGCCCAGCCATATTGGCATGAGTTGGCGCGAAAGGTTGCTGAAATTCATTTTCAATTTTTAACGTCCAGTTGAAGTAATATGCATCGCCCTGACTCTTGCGGTAATCACGCACATTTGCCATTGCAGATTTGAGTTTGATCCCAACTAATTCTGGGTTATCAATAATAACTTCAAATTTATCAAGCGCCTCTTTACCTAACGTCATTTCAATGAACTGGCATAATTCGCTAAAGTAATTTTCACTTTCTTTCGGCCCAGTTAAAATAACCGGTAACGACTGTTTGGCATTATCAGGGTGAAGTAAAATGCCAAGTAAATACAATAACTCTTCGGCAGTGCCAGCGCCGCCAGGAAAAATAATTATAGCGTGGGCGGTGCGTACAAAGGCTTCAAGGCGTTTTTCAATGTCTGGTAAAATAACTAGTTCATTGACGATCGGATTTGGTGGCTCTGCGGCAATAATACTAGGCTCTGTTAAACCTAAATAACGGTTGTTGGTGTTGCGCTGTTTTGCATGTCCAATGGTTGCGCCTTTCATCGGGCCTTTCATGGCACCGGGGCCACAGCCAGTACAAATATTTAAGCCACGTAAACCAAGCTCGTAGCCTACTTGTTTAGTGTATTTATATTCGTTTTCATTAATTGAATGACCACCCCAGCAGACAATCATACTTGGATCGCTATTTACGCGAAGCGCTGCGGCATTACGCAACATATCAAAAACCATATGTGTAATGGCTTTTTGTTCGGTTAAATCTTTTTCGTATTTTTGACAAATAAATAAAATATCACGTATAACTGAGAAAATATGTTCATGAATTCCGGTGATTATTTCACCATCAACAAAAGCGGTAGTCGGAGGGTTAAGTAGCTCAATTTTTATGCCTCGCTCACGGCTTAGTAAGCGAATATCAAAATCTTGATATTTATTGTAAATCTCTGAGCTTGAGTCAGTATGACTGCCAACATTAAGAACAGCTAGCGCACAGTTTCTAAATAACTTATAGCGTTCACTGTTAGACGATTGTTCTAATAAATCAACTTCGAGCTGCGACAGTAAATCTAACACACCTGTCGGGTTTAACTGTATTAACATAGGCGTTCTCCTTGCTATAAAAAGCACTGGGTCGGTCGTAGTTATTCATTGATACACAAGCGATCACGACCGGTATTTTTTGCTTTGTAGAGGGCATCATCGGCGCGGTCAAAAGCGCCCAATGGGGTATCACCTTTTTTAAACTGAGTGGCACCGATAGAAACCGTTATCTCTACTTGTTTATCTCTGAACTTGAACGGAATTCCTTTCACCGCTCTTCTTAGTTTTTCAAGGGGTCTTTTAGCATGCTCTAAGGGCATACCTGGCATTAATAAAACGAATTCTTCACCGCCGTAGCGAGCAATGAAATCAGATTTTCGGATTGACATTTGCAGTGCTTTAGCAATCACTTGTAACGTTTTATCTCCAGCGCTGTGACCGTATTTGTCGTTGATAGACTTAAAGTGATCAACATCAATCACCACTAAGGTGACATCTGATTCTTGTACTGCAAACAAATGAAACTCGTGATGAAAACGTTCGTCAAATGCAGCTCGATTTGGCAGTTTGGTAAGTCCATCAAGCAAACTTTTAAAACGTTGCTCATGCAGGCGTTTTTTGTATTTAGATAATTTTGTTTCGAGGCTGCCAATACGTTGATTTATTTCTTGGAAACTGCTTAATAGCATTTCACGGTCTTGCTGTTCAAGGCGCTCTTTTTCAATTAAGTCTTCGCTTAACGATTTTAATTCGTTATCAACTAAGGCTTTTAATGATGAGATTGAAGTGGCATTTTGGGTTTGTGCCGTCAGATTATTAATTTTACCTTCAATGCGCTTATTTAATGCTGTAAATTCAGCTCCCATTGCTTCTGAATGTTTACTTGTAGAGACAATCGAGTGATGTAATTCTTCGAGCGTTTGGTTCAATGACACTAAAAAACTTTGTGCTGATTGTCGCTCTTTACTGATATTACTGGCAATGATGCGAATAATATCTATTGCTGAGGTCAATAAATCATCAACTGAATCTGTTTCAGAGATATTATTTTTGATAGTTTTTACTTGATCTGCGGATTCATCTTCAAACACTAGATCATTAGCTAAATTTAATAACTCTTTTGCTAAACTGGGTTGTACAGCACTTTGTTGACCATCTGCGACAGTTAGTTTTACTTGTAATGCTTGATGATAAATAGTCACTAAACGATTAAGTAGCGGAATAAAATCCCGTGTCGATTGCACATTATTCAGTTCATGGTCTAGTAAATGACGCAACGTTCGGCGTGCATCATCCGGTAACCCTTTGGTTTTTTGTAGTAACTTGCCAGCATCGAGCACACTGTTATGAAGTTCACGCTGATGTGTAGCCTGTTGTGCTTCTTGGTTTTTTAGTAGTGTGAGAATCTCGTCTATGAGTGGCGCGAATAACTCAAAATCCACCCCTTTAGCCAGTGCACTACGAAACTTAGCTAAGCGATTATCAAGTTCAATATCCATCCCTTTACAGCTTAACGATAACTTAGCTGCAAAGTGTGTCAATGTGTCTACCTGATGTTTACGTGCATGTTCAACGACCATGCGAGTATCAATGGCTTGTTTAAGTTTTTTGTTTAAAACTTCGAGCTGTTGTGACACTAATAGTTACCGCCATTGATTAAATCTTTCATTGCTGTAAGTTTACAACAAAAATCGCACAAATGTAGTCAGTAAGTCAAAAACTTAGCATTTGTTGATGATTTTTATTCATTGAACCTATCTGCACGTGTATTTATCGCTTTTAATTCACATTTTCTATCATCATTGTTACGCTCAGGCACAATAAAATTAGTTGATATATGAATTAAGAGCCGCAATGAAAAAGTTTTTAGTATTATCGGTATTAGCCGCATTATCTCACTCGGCATGGGCCGATGTTAATTATTCGCTCGCTGTTACTCAACCTGAACATCATTTAGGCAACGTTAGCATAGAATTTCCACAAACGGCACAAGCACATTTAGATGTAAAGTTGCCAGCTTGGCGAACAGGCCGTTACGAAATTTTGAACCTTGCAAACGGTGTGCGTTTTTTCGAAGCAACAGGTGAGAATGGCAAAGCATTAAGATGGGAAAAAATTGATGCTAGTACATGGCGAGTACATTTAGATAAACCAACGGAAGTTAAAATTGATTATCAAGTGTATGCCAATGAGTTAGGTAAACGCGCACGTCATATCGATGATAGTCACGCATTTATAGATGCATCAGGCTTTTTTATGTTTAGTGAATCATTTCGCCAAGAGCCAGTAACGGTCAAGCTAGATGTGCCGAAAGCATGGCGCTCAGTATCAGGTATGGATAGTGCGGGCTCAAAGCATAGTTTTAAAGCCGCAGATTACGATGTATTAGTTGATTCGCCGATTGAAACGGGTATTAATCAACACCACACCTTTGCAGTTGATGGCCGCGATTATGAATTAGTGATTTGGGGAGAGGGCAACTATGATGTTGAGCAAATGCTTATCGATCTGAAAAAATTAGTCGCTACTGGTAATATTATTTGGGATGCTTACCCGTATCAACGTTATGTATTTATGGTACATGCAACCTCAGGAGCAGGTGGCGCCACCGAGCATTTAAACTCAACGATTATCCAACGTCCGCGAGATCGTTTTGGTTCACGTGAAGATTACCTTGCTTTTATTAGCACCGCGGCACATGAATTTATCCATACTTGGAATGTAAAAGCATATAGACCTGAAGGTTTAGTTCCTTACGATTACACGCATATTAATTACGATAAACTATTATGGATAGCTGAAGGCTCAACCAGTTATTTTGAAGATCATTTAATGGTGCGGTCAGGGATTGCCACGACTAATGAATTTTTAAATGTGTTAACGAAAACCGTCAACCGTCATTTATTATCGCCAGGGCGTGAAGTACAAAGTGCCAGCGAAACCAGTTTTGATAAATGGATAAATCAAGGTGGTGACCATGCACGTAACTACAGTACTAATATTTACTCCGAAGGCTCATTGATTTCGATGGCCCTTGATATTGATTTACTTGAGAACAGCCAAGGTAAGCAAAGCTACCGTGATGTTCATCGTGCACTTTATAATCAATATAAAATGCCGCATGGCTTCACTGTTAAAGACGTGAAAACTATTTTAAAACAGTTAACGGGCCGCGATTACAGCCAGTGGTGGGCAAATAATGTTGATGCACCAGCAGATATTGATTTTGACGCACTGTTTAAAAAAGTAGGCTTAATGTTAGAGCGTCCAAAAGATGCAAAAGCCGTTGCCAGTGTTGATGCGATGGCAAAAAATACTGGTGAGTTATTAACTTTAACTCATGTGCGTCGCGATGGCGCTGCATGGCAAGCGGGTTTGACCAGCGATGACAAAATTGTGGCAATTAACAAAAAGCATGTTGGTAAAGATTTAAAATCAAGCTTAGAAACATTTAAAGCAGGGGATAAAGTAACCGTTGATTTTATCCGCCGTGATGCACTGCAAAGCACCACGATAACGCTAGCACAAAGCTTTGATAAAGATAAAAAGCTGGTTGCTGACAAACAGGCAACTGCACAGCAAATGGCATTATTTAAAGCATGGATGGGTGTAGAACACCCAAACCTCGCTAAAAAATAAATACTATTTAATGATTCTAGGTTATGAGTAAAAAGGAGCTGCGGCTCCTTTTTTGTACTTAGGATCATCGGGTAAAGCACGCTTAGTCTTTTTGATAAATGCCGCCGTTGCAAAGTGATTATTTACCGCGCTACTGAGTTGCTGACCTTTACGGGCTAAAAATGATTTTTTTACGCTGGCATTGCTACGCGACTTTATATCACTTACTTGCTCACAATCTTGAGAGACTGGATACGGCAGTAATGAATAGCCTGTTACTTGAGTTTCCCATATATGTTGTAGGTCACAATCAACAGGGCGGGCAAATGTCTTAGTAGCTGCTAATAATTGTTTCGCACCTTGATAACTGATTGCAGAAGCACAACATCCTGTCATCAACTTTTTATGGATCACTAATTTTTGCTCAAACTGCAACGGCACTTGATAGGCGATTTTGCGAGTACGGTTTTGATAAGCTGAGAGTTTTATCAGTTGCCAAGTGAGCGGTAATTGTTCAATATTTTTAATTGCACTATTAATACTCGTATCTAAGATAAAGTCATCTTCGAGCACAATTGCGTAATCAAGTTTTCTATCGACAATGGTTTGCCATGCTTTGCGATGGCTCAAGTAACAGCCAATCTGCCCAGCACTGAGCGGGTAATGGTATTTTTGTTTGTTGAGGCTAGGACTGTAATTAATTTCTTTTTGCGCTTGTGAAAGCATGGCGCCATCAATTGCATCTATACGCTCAAAACTTAGCCCATGTGCAGCTAATTGTCGCTGGCTGTTTGCTAATCGCTCCGTTGAACGAGCGAGGTTGATCAAAAAAATAGCAGTCATAATTAGGCCGTGCATTATTAATAATATTTAAATCCTAGCTATTGAAAATGACCAAATGATTGCATTGTTGTGTTGTTTTTATTGCCAATAGAGCTCGAAGAAGTATTTGTTTTCAGTATTTTGTTACACAATAGTGCAGCTATTTTGTCGCAGAAATATTGACCTTGCTAAGGCTGCACGCGTAACCTGTTATAGAAACAATAAAAAGGATAAAAAAATGCGTTTAAAACCACTCATAGCATCACTTGCTATTGTAGTATCGGGCACAACATTTGCTGATGAAGGCATGTGGCAACCACACCAACTTCCTGATCTAGAATCAATTCTAAAAGCCAAAGGACTAGAAATTGACGCAAAATCGATTTCTAAATTAACCGAGTTCCCAATGAATGCTGTGATAAGCCTTGGTGGCTGTACCGCATCCTTCGTATCGCCAAAAGGGCTGGTGGTTACCAATCATCACTGTGCTTATGGTTCGATTCAATATAACTCAACACCAGAGAACAATATTTTAGAAAACGGTTTTTTAGCAACAACACCGGCTGAAGACTTACCAGCGGCACCCGGCTCTAGAGTGTATGTAACTGAAACAGTTACCGATGTGACCAAAAAAGTAATAAAAGGCACTGAAAAACTCAGCGCAAAAGCGCGCTACGACGCGCTAGAAAAAAATGAAAAAGCGTTAGTGTCAGCATGTGAAGCTGACGACAATTATCGCTGTAATGTGTATTCATTCCACGGTGGTTTAGAGTTTTATTTGATCAAATCACTAGAAATTAAAGATGTACGCTTAGCATATGCGCCTGCTATGGGCGTAGGTAAGTATGGTGGCGATATCGATAACTGGATGTGGCCGCGCCATACCGGCGACTTTTCATTTTATCGTGCATATGTAGGTAAAGACGGCAAACCGGCTGAATTTAGCGAAGACAATGTACCTTATGTGCCTGATTCATATCTAAGTGTCAGCGCCAAAGGAGTCCAAGATGGCGACTTTGTTATGGTAGCAGGCTATCCTGGGCGCACTAACCGTTACCGCATTGCTGCTGAAGTTGATTATGTATTTAATACCAGCTATCCAAAATCACGCGAGCATAATTCAAAATATGTCGCTTTGATTGAAGAAAATTCAGAAGATGGCAGCAAAGCGCGCATCGCCTACGAAAGTACTATAGCGGGCTACAATAACTATATTAAAAACTACGGTTCAATGATCGAAAGCTTTAATAAAGGCACGATGTATGAACGTAAAAAGCAATTTGAACAAGATCTAACCGCGTGGATAAACAGTGACCGTAAGCGTAAAAAACAATACGGTAAAGTGTTAAATGAATTGTCGGCGTTAGTGGCTCAATCGCAACAGCACAATGAGCGTGATCGTATGCTTGGCTATGTGCACCGCTCACAAATGATCAGTACCGCACGTAGCTTATATCGCCTAGCTTATGAGCAACAAAAACCTGATAGCGAACGTGAATCTGGCTATCAAGAACGCGATTTACCACGCTTTGAAGCCGGTTTAAAGCGCATGAGTCGCCGTTTTGATGCAAACGTTGATAAAGCCATTTTATTACATTTTTTAGAGCTGTATGCCGCGTTACCTAAAGAAGAGCGTTTTGCAGAAGTAGATAAAGTTTTTGAATTAGAAAATGGCTTTGATAAAACCAAGCACAGTGCACTATTAGCAAAAATGTATGCTAATTCAACGCTAGATAATGAAGACGTTCGTATCGCGTTATCTACGCAATCATTTGCTGAACTTGAACAAAGCCAAGATGCATTTATGCAATACGCGAAGGCCATCTTTGCCGTAATGAAAGCTGAAGAAGACAAAGACAAAGCACTTGCCGGTAAACTACAAGCGGCGCGTCCACAGTTAATGAGTGCTATCATAGCGTTTAATGAAGCACAAAATAAACCTGTGTATGCAGATGCGAATAGCACATTACGTGTAACGTATGGCACTGTTGGAGGCTATTCACCGCAAGACGGTTTGATAGCAACACCGTTTACATCACTTGAAGGGCTACTTGCAAAAAACACCGATGTTGATCCATTTAACGCGCCTGAAAAACTACAACAGCAAATCAAGGCTAAAATATTTGGTGATTACACCGGTGGCATGAATACCGTACCAGTTAACTTTTTATCAAACGTAGACACGACTGGAGGTAACTCAGGTTCACCAACACTTAACGGTAAAGCCGAACTGGTAGGCTTACTGTTTGATGGTGTGTACGAAAGTATTATTGGCGATTGGGATTATAACCCAGCACTTAATCGTTCAATCCACGTTGATTCACGTTACATGCTGTGGGTGATGGATAAAGTAGATAACGCACAAAACCTATTAGACGAAATGAAAATCGTAAAATAAGTAATGAGTAAAATAGTAGGGCGCTTACCATAACGGTAAGCGCCTTTTTTAATAAGTATAATTTGTAATGACTTATGTCTACTTTTTGCTATGAGCGGAAGTTGATTTGCCGAAGCCGAACTGGCAATAAAGCACAAACAAAGCAAGTACTTACTTTATAAATGAGCTCAGAACACCGTATAGGGTAGCAATATCAATTGGTTTTGCTATATGTGCATCAAATCCTTGGCTTAAATAATCAGCAACGTCATCAATCATTACATTTGCGGTTAGTGCAATTATCGGTATATGCTTATTGAAATTAATGATATTTTTCATTGCTTCAACACCATCCATTTCAGGCATTTGTATATCCATAAGTATCAAATCAAAGTCCTTTTCTTTAGCTGCTTCTACTGCCTGTTTACCGTTATCTACAATAGTTAATGATGCATTAGTGCCTTCGAGCATTGACTGAATGACAATTTGATTGATTTCGTTATCCTCAGCAATCAGTATTTTCTTTCCCCTCAACGGCGGCGGAGTCATAGATTTTTGTACGAAAGAGCTGACACTCTTATTGGTTATAGTTAATGGTAATATGACTCTTATAGTGGTGCCTCTACCCACATTGCTTTTTACATCGATAGTGCCTCTCATCATAAGAATAAGACTGAGGGTAATCGACATACCCAGCCCAGTTCCACCAAATTTACGTGTTGTTGAGTTGTCTGCCTGTGAAAAACGATCAAATATACGAGCTTGAGCTTCCTCACTCATTCCAACTCCTGTATCAGCCACTTCAAGACTAATAGCCTGCTTTTCTTGGTAAAGAGTTTCGCTCAAGTGAATGTTTACGCTACCCTTTTCAGTAAACTTAACAGCATTCGACACAAGATTGAGTAATATTTGCTTAACACGGACAATGTCTCCTAACCAGTGATCATTAAAATTTTCATCAATATTACTGACAAGTTTAATACCCTTATTACTGACTATGCTGTCCACTTCAAATTTCACAGATTTAATTATATCGCTAATCGAGAAAGGCTCTTGCTCTAGGCTTAGTTTATTGCTCTCTATCTTTGAGTAATCCAAAATATCGTTGATAATGGTTAACAGCGATTTAGAAGACGATACTGCATTTTTAAGCATTACTTTGGACTTGGCATCGAGATACTCAGTATTGACCATCTGCAGTCCGCCTAAAATTGCATTCATGGGCGTACGTATCTCATGGCTCATATTTGACAAAAATTCACTTTTCGTTTGGGTTGCCTGCTCAGCTTTTTGCTTAGCTACTTCTAGCTCATTTATCGCATTTATTTTATCTGTAATGTCGTAATTTACACCGATGACTTTTAGAGCGTTGCCATCATTATCTCTAATAACTTCTGCGCTAGCTTTGATTGTTCTTACCTGCCCGTTTGGATGTACTACTCTAAACTCTGGATTAAAAGCACCTAAACCTGATACGGCATCCTCTAATTGTTTGTTAGACTCTTCCATATCATCAGGGTGAAGACTATGAGTCCAAGCTTCATAAGCACCAGAAAAAAAATTCTCTGTAATGCCATACAGCTTGTACATCCATTCATCCCAGATTAATTCTCCCGAAATGACATCCCACTCCCACACACCAATTTGAGCTGATTCATTTGCCAATTTCATTCTCAGAGAACTGGTTTCAGCTTGGTTTTTTGCTATTTGTAATTCGGTTTCTATCTGTTTCTGATGGGAAGTATCTTGGATGACAGAGCAAATCAGCTCATCGCCATTTGCACTCTTAATTATAACGCCCGACAATTGTACGGGGTATTCATAACCCTTTTTATGAATATATTCTTTATAGTAAGGTCCGTAACGGCCTGTTTCTGAGAGGGATTTTAGTTGTTCTTTTTCTTGTTCTTCGTACTTTTTTGGTGTCAACTTCCAATAGTCCATTTGATTTAGTTCGTCTTTGTCATAACCACTAAAACGACTCAGTTCCTTGTTAACATACTCAAATAAACCATTATCTAACCTATTAATTGCAATGCCTACCGGCGCTAAGCTAAAAAACTGTTCAAATTTTTCTTTTTCCTCATTGAAAGCGTAGCTAATTCGTTCTATGTCTGTTGAAGCACTATGCAATTTGTTTTGCGTCTCAACTAATTCACTAATATCTCTACCTATGGCTAAAATAAAAGCATCACCATCCACATTTAATACAGTCAGAGATACAAGGCATGGAAAAGATGAGCCGTCTAATCGAGAGTGAACCCACTGAAACAGCTGTGGCCCTTTAGTCAGAGTATTTTCAATGTGTTCTGCGGCTATTTCCTCTGAACGTCTGCCACATGGTTGATACTCAGGTGAGATATCAGAAGGCTTTAAATTAATAAAGTTGTCTTTACTTTCGACGCCGTGCATATTGATTGCAGCTTGATTACATTCTGTGAATTTACCAGATTTCAGGTCGATTATTGATAGTGCGTCCCCAGATACTTCAAACAACTTCTTATACTTTATATTTTCAGCTCTAGCGTTTGCAAGCTGAACTTTAAGCTGGTCAATCTCCGCTTCGAGATCGTTTGTGGGATTACTCATAAGAACTCACTGTTAATTGTGTTTTTTCTTTTCCTATATATAACAATAGCTATAGTCCATTTTTTGTAAAAACAGAAGTTTTAAATAGAGAGTATTGAGTGGCTATTTCCTTATAGCACCGTTTGACGAGAATCAATGTTTTTTCAAATAGCGACAAACTACGAGAAGATAATTATAGTTGCCTGTAATGATGAGTAAAAAATACAACAGATTATTGTTCTTTTTATTTTTTATAGCTGAAAAGTCCAGAGGACGATCTGGAGTTAAGATACGTTCAATCAGTCTATGCACGCTTCACAGCCTAAACCATAATAAACAGCTATGTCCACTTTCTTAAGAACAGCAGGTGTTCGTTTAAGGTGGAACAAACTAACATAATTCTCTTAGCAGAATTTAACTTAAATCTAATTACTTCAACATCCTTTAATATATTTCATGTGCACTTTATAACCAATAAATGCTAGCTTAGTGGCAAATTAATTGAAGGAAATAATTATGAAACTTGAGTCTTTAGCGCTGCATCACGGTTATGAATCTGAACCTACAACTAAATCGGCGGCGGTGCCGATTTACAATACATCATCGTATACGTTTGATAATACTCAGCATGGTGCTGATTTATTTGATTTAAAAGTACCCGGGAATATTTATACTCGTATTATGAACCCGACTAATGCGGTGCTTGAACAGCGTATTGCGGCCATGGAAGGGGGCATTGGTGCGCTTGCTGTGGCCTCTGGTATGGCGGCCATCACTTACGCAATTCAATGTTTGTGTGAAGTGGGCACTAATATTGTCAGTACCAGCCAAGTGTATGGTGGTACTTATAACTTATTTGCCCATAGTCTACCTCGCCAAGGTATTGAAGCGCGGATGATTAAAGCGGATGACTTTGCCGGTTTTGAAAACGCGATTGATGAGAATACCCGTGCGGTTTTTTGTGAGTCGATTGGTAACCCTGCAGGGAATATTGTTGATATCGCTCGATTAGCTAAAATAGCCCATAGCAAAGGCGTGCCGCTGATTGTAGATAACACAGTGGCAACGCCCTATTTATGCCGGCCATTTGAGTTGGGTGCCGATATTGTGGTGCATTCGCTTACTAAATATATTAACGGTCATGGTACTGCTATAGGCGGCATGATTGTTGATTCGGGTAAGTTTGACTGGAAAGCCAATGCCACTCGTTTTGCGATGATGAATGAGCCTGATCCGTCGTATCATAATGTGGTTTATACCGATGCTTTTGCTGAAGCGGCGTTTATTGGTCGCTGCCGCGTTGTTCCACTTAGAAATACCGGTGCGGCACTTGCGCCTAAAAACGCCTCTGACATTTTAATTGGTCTTGAAACTTTAGGGCTAAGAATGCAGCGCCACTGTGAAAACGCGCAACAGCTTGCTGAATACCTAGATAATCACCCTAAGGTGCTTTGGGTTAATTACGCGGGGTTAGCGTCAAGTCCCTATAACGCAATGAGTAAAACAACCACTAGTGGCAAAGCGTCTGGTATTTTAAGCTTTGGGATAGCGGGTGGCCTTGAAGCTGGCACTCGCTTTATTGATGCGCTGAATATGATTTTACGTTTAGTAAATATCGGTGATGCAAAGTCATTGGCTTGCCACCCAGCATCAACCACGCATCGACAATTAAATGATGAAGAATTGGCGAACGCAGGGGTTAGCCGCGATTTAATTCGTTTATCAGTGGGTATTGAAAACATCGACGATATCATTGCTGATGTAAGCCAAGCGCTCGATAAAGCTTAGTAATGTTAGCTACAGGGGTAAAGCGTGATCCACATTAATGTTTAAACATGCATTTTATGTTTTGCTTGTAAGGTAGGTTTTATTTATGACCTACCGCACAAATTTACGTTTATATTCGTATATTGATTTAAATAAAATGGAGTGCCTGTACATGAAACTATTAATTTTTTTAGGTTCAGTTCGAAAAAGTTCGCCACCTAAGCCGGCACGTCTCGGTGAAAGAGTTGCCAAGGCATGCCAACGCTGTTTGCTTGAGCAATACAGTGACCACGATATTGAACTGATAGATCCGCTAGACTACGATCTGGACCCTATATTTAAACCGCACTTTGCTTATTCACAAGCCGAGGTGCCTAAAAAACTCGATGACCTAGCGGAAAAAATTAAAGCCAGCGATGGTTTTATTATGGTCAGCCCTGAGTACAATCATTCAATGAGTCCAGCATTGGCTAATCTATTAAACCATTTTGGTAGCTCTTTATTTGCTTACAAACCCAGCGTTATTGTTACGTATTCTGCGGGGCAGTGGGGTGGCGTTCGTGCCGCTGTTGGGATGCGCAGTTTTTTAAGTGAACTTGGGTGTTTGCCGGTGTCGGCTATGATCCATGTGCCAAAAGCGCAAGATGTATTTATTGAAAGTGGTGAAACAAACAAAGAGGCAGAGCAAGCATCATGGCGCGAATATTTTTCGCGGTCGTTTAATCAGTTACTGTGGTGGGCTGAGGCAGCAAGTAAGCAACGTGAGCAGCTTGACCCTAAGCAATTAATTAAAGACTTTAAACGCGACCCGTCGCAACGCAATGCACCTTAATAATAAGCTATGGGGTATTAGCATCCTCTCTTGGAGTATCTAAAATAGCTTGTTTCTCTTGGTCTGATAAAATGATCCAGTCAAATATTTCGTCGCTAGTTCGGCCGCAGCCGCTGCAATAGCCTTTGAGACGGTGGCATTTCCCAATGCAGTCGGTTTTTAATAGCGATGAACTTTTTTGGGGTGTTGAATTCATAAATCCTTAGCCAAGTAGGTCAACATTTGCTGACCTGTTTTATGGTTTTAATGCTATTTATTTGCTACCGATTTACCTACTTCAAATGAGGTAGACCAAGGCGTTGAGCGAGATAATGTTTTTCCGGTATGAATTGAAATAGCTGGGTTTTTTTCATCAAGTACAAAGGTAGTGCGTAATGAATCAGCAGATTCTTTTTGTTGTTCGTGCCAGTTATTTTGCGCTAAACAAGCTCGGGTGAAGTCAACAGCCTTTTGATGAATGGCCACCGCTTGCGTTTGTTCTTGGTAATTATCTTGGCAACGATAAGTCACTGTATCGGCATCCAAAGCACTGATTTGGCATGCTTCACCAACGAGATTGTATTTAGCGGTCCAGGTTTCTGCGTACTTTGTATTTACGCGGGTGCGCTTTAACACTTCAAAACGTGAGTCGTAGGCGGCTAATAAACCATTGATTTTTTCACAAGGCGTGAGGTTATCAATACTTGCTTTTTGCTCTGTTGTTAAGCTGCTACAACCCGATAAAATAAGGCCTGTTAATAATACCGATAAATACTTTTTCATAGTGGACTATCCTTTTGTGATAGCTAATCCTTCGAAGTTGCTTAAAGGATACCTAAGGGCTTGAAAAAATGCCATTAAAGACGTGAAAATAAAATCATTGCATGACTTATATCAAACGTTTTTAGCGTAATATTTCAAAATTATTTGCCTCAAAACTAAGTATTACTTTAAGCAAACGCGGCCACTTATAGATTTTGAACAGGTACATTTTTTATTGTTACGCTACCTGAACCATCAGCAAGTAAAGTAAAACTGCCTGCTTTGTTAACATAAATGCCACCAGAGCCATCGGTTACTGTGACTTTACCGACAATGTTTTGCACATCGATATTACCCGACCCATCATGAATAATTACATCACCTTGAGTGTTTGCCAGTTCAATACTGCCCGAGCCGTCATGGATGTTTACACTGTCAGTAATATTGCTCGCAGTGATTGCACCTGAGCCATCTTCAATGGTTAATTGACCCGAAATATTATTGATTATAATTGCGCCAGAACCATCATGAATGCTAGTTTCAGCTGCATTTTCAATCGAGATCTCGCCTGATCCATCGGTAATATCAAGCAAGAATGTTGCTGGTAGCGACACCGTTAGATCTATGCGCGTATGATCTTCACTGTGGTTATCACAATTATTCGCAGTTAATTTTGCTGAGTTGCCACTTTTATCTAAAGTAAGGCAGTAGTTGTCATGCGCTTCATATTGATAAATTTCAGCCTTTACCGTCACAGTGTCGGTATTACTGCCTACTATATGTAAAAAGCCCGAACCTGCTTCAACGTTTAATGCTGATAGTGATTGAGCATCAAGGGTAAGCTTTTTTGTGTCTTGTAGTGTCATCTCGTTATTCCAAGCCAAAGCTTGAGTTGATAGCAGTACAGTGCCAATCAGAGTCAATCGTGTGAATGCGTTAATCATTATTATTCCCTTTCATTTTTGTGGTGTTTTTAGTTTAGTCGTATAGAGCGACTAAAAAGGTTTAAAGAGGGGGAATTTTTTTTAGTCGCTAAGAATAATAAGACAATAATAAATGTTTTTGTAAACCCAACCTACTGTTATTATATGATTTTTAGGATGATTCATTTCTTCTAATGTATTTTCGCTTCCAGAATATTAAGTTGCCATTGGTTTACATTTTGCTCCTTGGCCAACTCGAGTGCTTTTTGGTAGTACTTTTTCGTTTTTTCTGGGTCTTTTAATTGGCTATAGGTGGAGGCAATGGCCTTTAAGTAATCGATTGAATGACTAAATTCGCTCTCTGATTTTTTTAGTATGGCTAGTGCAGCACTGGGGCTTTCATAGTGCTCAACAAAAGATGCGTATTTAATTAGCAAGGTTTGTTTAGATACAGGAGATTGTTTTATAGCTTTGGCTATAAATTGAGGTAATGCTTCTGCTTTTTTTTGGCGATAATGTTGACGAATAACGATGTGAAATACGGATGCTGGGATGGGTTGTTTTATCTTCAGCTCTTTTTGAATAGTTAGGTAATAGTCAATAGTCGCGGAGGGAGTATTTTGTTCCAGTATTCTTTCAGGTACATGCCAGCCTTTGAATATGTGTTTTAAGCTATCTCTTAGGGCTATTAGTATCACAGAGCCGTGATTTTCATCTGGGTAATGCTGGAAGTGCCAATTTAAGTTAGGAATGGGTTTGGCATCTAACTCGTGGATAAAGTCATACTGGTGCATTTGCATTTCGTCACCTAATGATAAATATAATGACACTGGTGAATGTTGGGTTTTACCTAAAAGCTTATTTGCTTGGCTAACTATTGCATTATCTGAAACCCAAACAGAAGGACTTACCGCGACATAATTATTAAATGACTCAGGAGCATTGAGTAGACTGTTGAGTACAAAAAGCCCACCTACAGAATGGCCAACAAGGGTACTATGTTCAGCTGTTCTATAGTGGCTGTCTATGTACGGTTGTACTTCATTATTTAGGTAGTTAAGAAAAATATCTGCTGCACCCGCGTTACCTTTTCCCGGAGAGTTTGAGTTGTTTGGGGTCATATACTCGCGATATTTTTCGGTGCCATTGTCGGCAATAGCTACCAGAATAACGTTCGGGATCAATTCACTTTTATTGGATAGCATATCCAACATGCCTGACACTCCATGAAAGTTAAAATCGCCGTCTAGTAAATAGATAACAGGGTAGGTGCTGGAAGTATTACTTTGGTAGTTCTCGGGCAATAAAATTTGCAGGGTACGTTTTTCTTGCAAGATAGTTGAGTCGAGTGTGATTCGCTGACTCGTATCGAATTGCGCACCAAAGCCAAGAAATGGAACCAAAAGAAAAGCGATATGGATAAATTTTATGTAAGGCATATAGTTAAGCTTAATTGTATGAAGGATTGAAAAACAGAAAAATTCCTGCGGTATAAGAAGTTGCCGCGCAATATTTTATTGAATTTGATTGAGTCGCAACCTCCAATAGCGAATTTACAAATAATTTATACTATAGCAAAGTTATTCTATTATAGATAATGATCCTCAGCACTAAAACCGGACACGGCACTAAGCAATGTTTTTGAGTTCATTCCTTAACTATATTTAAAAAGCGCTAAGTATAACTCAGCGCTTAATTAGTATTTTAATAGTTACTTATGTCTTCCTTGCAAACACGCTACTACGTCTTGTAGCTCTAGACCTTGGCGCTGTAGCAATACGATTAAGTGATATATCAAATCAGCGGATTCATTGGTTAGCTCTTCGTTATCATGTTTCATTGCAGCTAAAGCGACCTCAACGCCTTCTTCACCCACTTTTTGACAACTGCGGCTTAAATCTTTAGCAAACAAAGAGGCGGTGTAGCTTTTATCAGGGTCGTCGTTTTTACGCGATACAATCACTTGCTCAAGCTGCGCTAAGAAGCTTAGGCTTGGTTTTGCAGCATCACCAAAACAACTTTGTGTGCCTAAGTGACAAGTTGGACCAAGCGGGTTAGCCAGCACTAAAATAGAGTCATAGTCGCAATCAGTATGGACAGACACTACTTCTAAGTAATTCTCAGAGGTTTCGCCTTTGGTCCATAAACGATTTTTTGAACGCGAGTAAAACGTCACTTTTTGCTTTTCAAAGGTGACTTCCAGCGATTCTTGATTCATAAAGCCTTGCATTAAAATAACCCCAGTACGGGCATCTTGCACGATGGCAGGGATCAATTCGCTTTTAGCAAAATCAACTTGGGTAAGGTTTTGTTTGGTTAGTTGCATAGTCGCGCCGCCACTTGGTTATCTATTAAATATTGTTTTAATTCGCCGATGTTGATCACATTTTTGTGAAATACGCTGGCTGCCAGTGCGCCATCAACGTGGCTTTGTTTAAATACATCGACAAAATCTTGCATGGTGCCAGCACCACCTGAGGCGATAAGTGGAATATCACACAAAGCACGCATTTTAGACAGCTGCTGGTTATCGTAGCCATTGCGTACGCCATCTTGGTTCATGCAGTTGAGTACGATTTCGCCTGCGCCTAAGTCTTGCACGCGTTTTACCCATTCTTCGGTTTTATAACGGGTGCGGCTTGACGCATTAGGATCGCCAGTAAGCTGATACACTAAATATTTGCCAGTTACTTCATCGTAAAAGCTATCAATGCCGACAACGACACATTGTTTACCAAACTCATCATGTAGTTCTTTGATAAGCTCAGGACGGGCAATAGCAGGGCTGTTTATACTGATTTTATCAGCGCCGCGTTCTAATACGCGTGCTGCATCAGCCACTGATTTAATACCACCTGCAACACAAAATGGAATATCAATATGACGTGCTATGCTCTCTACCCAGTTTACATCGAGAAGGCGTTTTTCAACACTGGCGCTAATTTCATAAAATACCAGTTCGTCAGCACCAGCTTCGCTATACGCTTTAGCCATTGTTAATATGTCGCCAACCACTTCGTGGCCTTTAAATTTAACGCCTTTGACTACTTGGCCGTCTTTAACGTCTAAACACGGGATTATGCGTTTTGATAACATGCCAACGCCTCCTCTACATTAAATGCGCCATCAAGCAGTGACTTACCTAAAATAACACCGCCTACACCAAGCTCTTTGAGCTTTTTAATGTCATCAAGCGAGCTTACACCCCCAGATGCTTGTACTTTAATATTGCTGTTGTGTTTTATTAAGTCTTCATATAATGCAAACGAAGGACCAGTCATGGTGCCGTCTTTACTGATGTCCGTGCATAGAAAATCAATTACACCCAGTGCTACATAAAAATCGACTAATTCAAATAAGCCGAATTCTGATTCACTTAACCAACCGTGGGTGGCAGGTGCCCAGCCATTGTCGGTTTTATTAACGTCGAGGGCGATAACAAAGTGCTTGGCACCAAATTTTTCAATCCAGCTTTTTACTTCATCACGTTTTTCAACCGCCATAGAGCCAATTACTACTTGGTTAGCACCGGCTTTAAGCCAGTCGCTTACGTCTTGTTCTGTCCGAATACCGCCACCAATTTGATACGGTACGTTAAGTGCTTTGGTGGCTGCTTGAATGTGTTGCCATTGTTTTTTATTAGGATCGCGTGCGCCTTCTAAATCAACAAGGTGTAATTTACCTGCGCCGCTTTGTGCGTACTCTTGTAAGCGCGCACCAAGCTCAAACGGGTAAAACTGTGCGGTATCGTATTTACCTTGATATAAGCGCACAATTTGATTTTGTAATACATCTAATGCTGGAATAATCACTTGAATTCTCTTTATTAATTTGTGTTGATACGCTTTATTTATAGCTGCCAGTCTAAAAAGTTCTGCAATAACTGAGTGCCGACTTTAGCGCTACGTTCAGGGTGAAATTGCATACCCGCGTAGTTATCGTTGGCAACAATCGCTGAGAAGGTTTGCCCGTATTCGCCACTAACCAATGTTGCATCATTCACGGTATGAGCAAAACTATGCACAAAATATACTTGCTTGTTTGCATCAAGGCCTTTGGTTAAAGCATGTTCACGATTAACGGTGAGGTTATTCCAACCCATGTGCGGAGACGTTAAACTACCCACATCAAGTGCTTTAACGTGCCCAGGTATTTTGCCAAGGCATTGCACATTACCTTCTTCAGTGCTTTCGCACAGTAACTGCATGCCTAAACAAATTCCCATCAGAGGGCGTTGGTATTCATTGATTGCCTGTTGCCAACCGCCTTCTACCAAGCGCTTCATAGCAACAGATGCATGGCCAACACCTGGTAAAATGGCGCGTTCAAAGTTTTTAAGTTGCTCTGGCGAGGTGATCACTTCTGGCGTTTGCCCTAAGCGCTCAAAAGCAAAGCGTACAGAGTTTATGTTGGCACAACCGGTGTTAATTATGGCAATCATAAACACCCCTTAGAGCTTGCTGTTTGTTGGCTGGCGTCAGCGGCAATGGCCATACGTAAAGCGCGAGAAAACGCTTTAAATAAACCTTCAACTTGGTGATGACAGTTACCGTCGCTAACCGACAATATTAAGCTGATCGCTGCATTGTCGCTTAAGCTTTTGAAAAAGTGTTCAACCATTTGTACGTCTAAATCACCGGCTTTTTCACGGCTAAAGTTAGCGTTTAATACAAACGAAGCACGACCTGACAAGTCAATTTGTGCCTCTGCTTTGCATTCATCCATCGGTAGGGCAAAACCATAGCGAGCAATTTGTGATTTAGTACCAAGGGCTTGTTTAAGCGCTAAACCAAGGGCAATGCCGATATCTTCAACAAGGTGGTGCTCGTCAATGTGCAAGTCGCCGCTGGCTTGAATATCAAGGCCAATATTGGCATGGGTGCGAATTTGATCAAGCATGTGATCAAAAAAGCCTAGGCCAGTGCTGATCTCGCCATTTTTACTTTGATCTAAATTGAGTTTTACATCAATTTGCGTTTCTTTAGTGTTGCGAGTCACGCGGCCTTGTCGATCAGCGGTGGTAAGTTTAGTGACAATTGCATTCCAATCACCGTCATACAAAATACCTTCACAACACAAGTTTTGTGCAAGGCCAATATCTGTTTGGCGATCGCCAATCACAAATGAGCGTGCTAAGTCGACTTTACCTGAGCGCATTAACTCGGTAAGCAACCCTGTTTTTGGCTTACGACAATCACAATTTTGCTCATTAAAGTGTGGGCAAATTAATACGTCGTCAAATTTAATGCCTTGGCTTGATAAAATAGCCATCATCTTATCTTGGGCAATATCAAAATCAGCCGTTGGAAAGCTGTCAGTGCCTAAGCCATCTTGGTTTGACACCATCACTAAACGATAGCCTGCGCCTTGTAATTGCAAAAGAGCAGGGATCACGTTTGGTAAAAACGCTAACTTTTCAAGACTGTCTACTTGCTTGTCGGTGATTGGCTCTTCAATAATAGTGCCATCACGGTCGATAAATAAATACGGGTTGCTCATGATACTTCCTGCTCTTTAAAAGTGGCTGATTGGCTTAGGCCATCTAACCATATTTTTACTTGTTCTAGTTCTTGCTCACTGCCGATTGAAATACGTAGCCAATCGTTTTCGCCGTATAAAGTAAAAGCACGCATAACTAAGCCTTGCTCAAGTGCGATATTAAAGCTGTTTTTATCGGCGAGCTTTAGAGTGACAAAGTTTCCTTCGCCACTGAGCACTTGTAATACGGCAGGGGAGGCTTCGAGCCACTGCTTTAGCTTTGCCCTTAGTGCATTTAAAATACTTACTTGGCGACGCATTGAAGTAATGGCATCTGGGCTGAGTGCATTTGCAGCAATGCTTGCCACTACCGTTGATACTGGATACGGTGCAATCACTTTACGGATTGGCGCTAGTACTGACGATTGGGCAAGAGTAAAGCCTGTACGCAGGCCTGCTAACGCAAATGCTTTAGAGAGCGTTCTAAGTACTACTATGTTGGCAAATTCGTTGATGAGTTTGCTTGCACTTTGCTCTGGGCAAAATTCAATATAAGCTTCATCCACAACGACCAGAGCTTTATCGGCAAGTGCTGTTGCAATAGCCTTTATTTTTTCAAGCGGTGTTAAGCTGCCTGTTGGGTTATTTGGATTACAAATAAACACTAATTTGCTATTACCAACAGCGTTGATTATTTGATCAACAGTACCATCGAGTAATAATGCTTGGCTTAAGCCATTTATTGCTACGTTGTGGGTGTCGGCGGTGACTTTGTACATGCCGTACGTAGGTAAAAATAAAGCAACCGAATCTTGCTCTGGTTGGCAATAGGTGCGTACCAGTAGCTCAATACCTTCATCCGCACCACGGGTCATAAGTACTTGTTCAGCAGTGAGTCCTGCGTAATCAGCATAGCGGTTAATAACATTCATAGGCTGCGGATCAGGGTAGCGATTTAAATCATTAATGCTGATATCGATACTTTTAACATACGGGCTTTCATTTGCATTAAGCCACGTTGTGCCGGTTAGTTTCTCACTTTTTGCCGAGCTATATGCTGCTAATGCATCAATATTGGCCGGTAATAAAGGATTATTGCTCATTGTTCATCGCCTCTAAACGCACCTTAACGGCATTTGCGTGGGCATCAAGTCCTTCTGCATCAGCCAATGGTAAAATTGCTTTTGATAAGTTTTTTAAACCATTTTGAGTAATGGTTTGTACGGTATAAGTGCGAAAAAAATCAAGTAAGTTTAAGCTTGAATAAGTGGCACTGTAGCCATAGGTTGGTAATACGTGATTAGTACCAGAGGCATAATCACCAGCAGATTCTGGCGTGTAGTCACCCACAAATACAGATCCTGCATTTTTAACTTTGTTTAAATACGGGTTGGCATCAGCCAGTTGCAGTATTAAGTGTTCAGGGCCGTATTGTGCTGATACAGCAAATGCTTGCTCGATTGAATCAACCAAAATAAGCGATGAATTAGCCAATGCTTTTGCGGCAATATCTTGACGCGATAGTTTAGCTAATTGGCGTTCAATGGCTTGCTCGGTGCGGGCAATCATACGTTCACTGTTACACAGTAAAATTACTTGCGAATCAGCGCCGTGCTCAGCTTGAGATAATAAATCAGCGGCAATAAATTCAGGGTTTGCGCGCTCATCGGCAATCACTAACACCTCAGACGGGCCCGCAGGCATATCGATCGCCATGCCTGGTATGGTCTGAGCTACTAGTTGTTTAGCCATAGTCACAAAGCTGTTACCCGGGCCAAAAATTTTATTCACCTTGGGCACTGAGTCTGTACCATAAGCCATTGCGGCGATTGCACCTGCGCCGCCACTTTCTACGATTGTTTTGATACCGCATAGTTTAGCCGCATATAAAATTGCTGGGTTTATCGGTAAATCACCTTGCACCGGTGTTGCTAACACTACGGTTGTCGCTCCACTTAGCTGCGCCAGTACACCTTGCATGATCACTGATGAAGGCAATGGCGCACTGCCACCTGGCACATATATTCCAACGGCTTCAATGGCTTGGTATTTTAGTTCACATAACACACCGGGCTGAGTCGACAATTTAATATCTTTGGGTAGCTGTGCTTGGTGAAAACGTTTTACATTAGCGTAGGCCGTGTCTATCGCGTATTTAAGCTCAGCGCTTAACTGCTGCTCAGCGACATTGATCTCACTTTGCGGCACTAATAAGCGCGGATTTTCGCGGTTATCATATTGCTTAGCCATGTCGAGTAAGGCTGTGTCGCCTTGCTCTTTTACGCTTGCCATAATAGCTTGGCAAATAGCTTCTACTTCCACACTTGCACTAACAGCAGGGCGCATTAGCGCCGCTGCTTGTGCATCTTTGGAAACCTCATTCCAGCGCAACATTGACTTACTCCATCATTTTTTCAATTGGCATAACGAGGATAGAGTTGGCGCCTAGCGCTTTTAATTGCTCCATTGTTTCCCAAAATAATGTTTCACTGCTCACCATGTGCAGGGCTACGTACTCATCAGAGCCAGCAAGAGCTAATACCGTTGGTTGGCCAGAGCCTGGTAAAATATCGCAAATTTCATCCAGTTTATCTTTTGGCGCGTGCAGCATGATGTATTTGCTTTCTTTGGCTTGTCTCACGCCGCGTAAGCGTGGCATAAGTTTGTTGATAAGTGCTAGTTTGTCAGCATCTTGTAAGTCTTTATTTTGGATAAGGCAGGCGTTTGATTCTAAAATAGTATCGCCTTGCATAAGGCCGTTGGCTTCAAGTGTGGCACCGGTAGATACTAAATCACAAATTGCATCTGCAAGTCCTGCACGTGGTGCGACTTCTACAGAGCCAGTCAGCATTACTGTGCTGGCGTTTATGCCTTCACGCTTTAAGTATTGAGTTAAGATTTCAGGGTAGGTGGTAGCAATGCGTTTGCCTTCAAACCAGCTTTTATCTTGCTTGCCAAGTTCTGACGGCCATGCAAGTGCAAGGCGACAGTAGCCAAAATCAAGTTTAGACAATTTAGTTACTTCACTTGGTACGCCTTGGCGCTGGCGCTCAGCTTGTACTTCAACGAGTACGTTTTCGCCTACTATGCCTAAATCACACACGCCGTCCATTACCAGACCGGGTATATCGTCATCGCGCACACGTAGTACGTCAATCGGCATATTGGTCGAGTGGGCAATCAAACGTTGCTCACGCAAGTTAAGTTTAACACCTAGCTGTTTTAGTAAGTCTTGGCAATCTTTAGAAAGGCGGCCACCTTTTTGGATGGCGATACGTAGACGGTTGCTATTACTCATTATTCATTTTTCCTTTAATTTAAAAACTAAAAACCCCGAGGGAACCTCAGGGCGAAAAATGAATCATTGTATGTTGACTCGCCAGAGGTTCCTTTTAGGAATAACCTCTCAGCGAAAGACCTGACAGGTTATTCCGGTGAATGGTGGTGATGATGTACTGTTGTCAGGTTTAAGCGCATTATAATATATCCTAAATAACTTTCGTTTTATCATTGCTTCATGTAAACAAAAGTGTTTAATCTGTTTAAGTAAATTTCACATATAGAAAAACACATTTGTGGGGAAGCTGGCAAGTTTTTTTTGCATAAATTAAAGAATAAGCTATAACGGCCGATGATAAGAGTAACCAAAGGAGGAACGTATGGATATTATGATCCCTTATTTAGGGCAGATCACTCGTTTGCAACTTGAGTCGAAAGGCGCTTTTCATATTGCGGGGCTAAAAGATTCGAACGCGCAGCGAATTGAACGTGAAAAGCGGCAAAAACGTCAGTTGGAGCGCAATGAACTACTGCCTAAAGAAAAGCTTGAAACAGCTAAGAAAGAGCGCAAAACAGACGAGGAAGACGAAACCCATTTAGACACATGGGCGTAATATTTATAGGATCTTATGCATAGGAAATGCATAACTAATTCTAGCACCGTAAGCATTAGCTCGCGGCGCCAGAAGTAAGTTTAAATGTTAGTTTTGTTGTTTGGCACTAATGCTACTGTGAATTAACGGCGAAATAGTGAGCCCTTGCACAATAATCGAAAATATCACCACAACGTAGGTAACAATAACAAGCAGGTTATGTAAATCAGAGCCGCCCACAAATACTTGATCACGAGGAATTGCCGCAGCCATTGCTAAAGCAAGGCCACCGCGCAGGCCGCCCCAGGTTAAAATTTTAACTGAGTGTTTGTCGTATTTTCTAAATTTCTTAAATACCACAAACGGTGCGCCAACACTGATAAAGCGAGCAAGTAATACTACAGGCACCATTAGTAGTCCTAAACCAATTTCAGCTAGGCTGATGGGCATAGTGACAATTAGCATACCGATAATCAAAAACAACAACGCATTTAAAAAGCTATCGGTGGCGTGCCAAAAGTCTTTTACGTAGCGAGTGTCTTCAGGCCCGGTGCGCTCTGTCGCTTTAGTACGGGTTATATTACCTAACAATATACCGCTAGTTACCATCGCCAGTGCGCCAGATATTTCCCATATATTGGCAGCGGCGAATCCTGCTGTCGGTATAGTTAAGGTTAGTAACAAGCGAATATTTACATCACGACTGTTGATGATCAGATAATGACCCACTAACGCAATCACTAAACCAAATGCAATCCCTCCCAGTGCGTCGACAAAGAATAGCTCTGCAATGCCTGCTGCACTGGCTTCAGTGTCGAGAAAAGCCACGGCAAAAATAGTGGTAAAAATAACTAAACCAATACCGTCATTAAATAATGATTCACCTTCAACTTGCACAGAAATGCCTTCAGGGGCACGCATTTGTTTAATAATTGCAAGCACTGCAATTGGATCGGTTGGACTTATTAATGCACCAAACAATAAACAATAGATAAAAGGCACCGCAAAGCCTAACGCGGCAAATAAGTAAAAGCTTAAAAAGCCAATGATAAAGGTGGAGGCTAAGGTCGAAAATAACACCAGTACGGTAATTTCAAAACGTTGTTTTTTGAGTGCCGCAAGGTTAATTTCTAGTGCGCCTGCAAACAGTAAAAAGCCGAGCATGCCTTTGAGTAATAATTGATTAAAATCGATACTTGAGACTATTTGTGTAATCTCCAGTGCGGTTGAATCGCCCAATAATTTTACCGCGAGTATTAATAACAATGAAATCACTACTGAGCCAGTTGTTATGGCAATAGTGGTTTGCATTTTGAGGATATACTGGTTAGCAAATGCGATAAAAATCGCTAATGCAGATAAAAAACAAATGAGGTACCAAGCATTCATTGTTTGACCTTAAATAATATATTGGAATGAGCAAAAGGGAATGTACTTTCGCGCGGGTATGTTACTCCTGAGACTTTGAAATGTCACCGCGACAATGCTGATAATTACACTTTTAAGAGGCGTTTTTGCTACTCACGTAGCAACAACGAAATTAATTGATGGTTTTGTTTGAGACTTTATCGACATTACTGCTTTTAAACCGCAATAGCTTCTTTGCTAATCGTCAATATTTGCAGTTTGCTATCTACATATATAGCTCTGTTGTCAATCAACATAATCACTGCAGTTATAGGTCTGAGCAGAAATGACATTTAATACATTACCAATAATAAAGACAAATGAAATGCAAGTAAATGTTAATTTTATGTATCCATATATTTACATTCACTGGGTTTCTTTTGTTTTTTAATTAACAGTTTAAGGTTAAGTTATTGTTTTAGAGTGTTTCAGCTTTCGCACTTGTTAATTTTTTGTTTAATTTTCAATTTCAGTAAAAACAGTCTAGGCTGAATCTGAATCGGGAACGGGTAGTGCCGGTTTAATACAAAAATATTAAATAAATAACAATTTAAATGGAGCGTAAACGTGAATTTATCTAAAATCACATTAGCAACTTTTGCTGCTTTTGCGGTAACGCAAGTATCAAGTGCAGTAGCTGCAAATAAACAATATCTGAATGAGCAAGCAGCCCTAACTACAGCTTTGCAAAATAGTGCGTCATCGGTACTTATGGCAAGCCCAATCCAGTTAGTTGGTTTGGATGCAGGTAATGAGTTAGTCGTATTAAAAGAAGTAAAAAGTAATAATGGTGATACGACTCGGCGTTATCAACAACAGTATCAAGGATTACCAGTCATTGGTGATACTGTGAGTTTAACGTTTGATAATAATGGCCAATTAAAACGCGCTCATGGTGCTGCTGTATATGATATTAGTAGCGATATAAGCTCAGTGATGCCAAAACTCAGTAAAAAAATGGCTATTACACAGGGGTTAAAAAACTCCCCCGCAGCGGCTAAATCAGTAAGCCTTAAAAAACACAATGAACAATCGCGTTTAGCGATTTGGCTTGATGCGCAACATTTCGCACATTTAGTGTATGAAGTATCGTATGTTACTTATGGTGCTAATCCTTCTCGACCTTATCAGATAATTGATGCGAATTCTGGTGAGGTTTTGCATAGCTTTGATAACCTTCAACATGCCAATGCTACAGGCCCTGGTGGAAATTTAAAAACAGGAAAGTACATTTACGGAACTGATTTTAGTAGTTTAGATGTGTCGCAATCAGGCAACACTTGCACCATGAATAACGCAAATGTTAAAACCATTAATTTAAATGGTGGCACCAGTGGCTCTTCAGCGTATTCCTTTACTTGCCCCGAAAACACCTTTAAGGAAATAAATGGCGCTTATTCGCCATTAAATGACGCGCACTACTTTGGTAATGTCATTTTTAATATGTATAACGACTGGATTGGTTCTCCTCCGCTGTCTTTTCAATTGCAAATGCGTGTTCATTACGGCAGTAATTATGAAAATGCTTTTTGGGACGGATCAGCAATGACTTTTGGTGATGGTCAAAATACCTTTTATCCATTAGTTAGTTTAGATGTTTCTGCTCATGAAGTTAGCCATGGTTTTACTGAGCAAAATTCAGGGCTTGTATACAGTGGGAAATCGGGCGGCTTGAATGAAGCGTTTTCTGATATGGCTGGTGAAGCTGCCGAGTTTTATATGCTAGGCACTAATGATTGGTTAGTTGGCCAAGAAATTTTCAAAGGCAATGGTGCATTGCGTTACATGAATAACCCGACCCAAGATGGTAGTTCAATTGATAACCAATCGAGTTATTATTCTGGGATGGATGTACATTACAGCTCCGGTGTATTTAATAAAGCATTCTATAACTTAGCAACTAAAGCTGGTTGGGATACTAGAAAAGCTTTTGAGGTTATGGCGCGTGCAAACCAATTATATTGGACCGCTAGTACCAATTGGGACTTGGCAGGGAATGGCGTAATGGATGCGGCATGTGATTTAGATTACAGCCCAGGTGATGTACAAAGCGCACTTGCGGCAGTGGGTGTAACGTCAAATTTAAGCCCTGGCAGTAGTTGTGGAGGAGTAGAGCCACCAATTGACGAGCCACTTAGCAATGGCGTGCCACGCACTGGGATCAGTGGTACAGAAAAACAGCAACTGTTCTTTACCTTAGAAGTACCAGCTAATGCCACTAATTTGCAGTTTAATACGGTAGGTGGCAGTGGTGATGCGGACTTGTATGTAAAATTTGCGCAAAGACCAACACTAAATAGTTTTGACTGTAACAGCACGACTTCAACCAGCATTGAAAGCTGTGCTATCAGCAATGTTCAAGCAGGTACTTACTATGTAATGGTTGAAGCCTGGAACCAAATATCGGGCGTTTCACTCACGGGGAGTTTTGATGGCGGTGATACGGGTAGTACACCAATAAACCGTACTGAAACCAATGTAAGTGTTAGCTCAGGTGGTTGGACTCGTTTTAGTCAAGAACTAAGCGCAGGTTATTCAACATTGAATGTCGCTATAGCGGGTGGTTCTGGTGATGCAGACTTGTATGTTAATTTTGGTTCGCCATCATCAACATCGTCTTATCAATGTCGACCATATAAAAATGGTAACAACGAAAGTTGCGAAATTACTGCTCCACAAGCGGGCACTTGGTATATTGATTTACAAGGCTACAGCGCGGCAAGTGGCGTAACGTTAACAATAACGGCTAACTAATCCCTCACCTAAGGGAGCATTCGCTCCCTTTTTTCCCCTTATATTTTCAGAGTCTGAATTTGGGTAAACACAGAAAAAAAGGAAACTGTTATGAATATCTTTGCACCAAGCGTCCTGCTTGGCACTGTGTCATTATTGGTAAGTCAGCTGGTAATAGCACAAGAGCCTGACAGTATTTGGGTAAGTATTGACCCTGTAGCAGCTAAACATTACAAATTAAACCAAACAGCTCATAAACACAGTACAGAGCTCCTCGCTCCACAAGCATCCAGCTTATCTTCTGTTGATTTTATGCGTATTAAACAGGCTGAAGTGGCTAATTTAAGTGAATTTATGCACGACAATTACCATCGTTGCGGTGGCTTTGTAGCACATGAATCATTGCTTGAGGCGCAGCTTTATACTGAGCAATTAGCTAAAGTACAGAATCAGTCAATCAACAGTTTGGCTATTAACTACACAATAGATAATGCGCAAACGGTACAGACACTGATCAATAACATTAGTCCTAATGATCTAACCCTTACCGTTAATTCGTTGAGTGCTTTTAATAATCGCTATTACTCAGTACAAAGTGGAGTTGATGCATCTCAATGGTTAAAAGATTATTGGCAACAGTTAGCGAGCAACCGCGCTGATATTAGTGTTGATTACTTTAGCCATAGTTGGTCGCAATCATCTGTAATTGTGACTATTCAAGGCAGAGAAAAAGCGGATGAAATAGTAATTGTTGGCGGTCATTTAGATTCAATTAATCAATCAAATCCTAGTAATGGTAGAGCGCCCGGTGCGGATGATAATGCCTCCGGTATTGCGGTCTTGTCAGAAGTGCTTCGGGCAATCGTAGATAATAACTATCAACCACAAAGAACAATCCAAATTATTGGTTTTGCAGCTGAAGAAGTAGGGCTGCGAGGTTCAAAAGCGATTGCAACGGCGTATAAATCACAGGGCAAAAATGTGGTAGGTATGGTGCAATTTGATATGACCGGTAATCATGGCAGTAGCGATGATATTGTGATGATGACAGATTATACTAACAGCGGCCAAAATCAGTTTTTGGGACAATTGATCGACACTTATTTACCCACCCTAAGTTATGGTTTTGATCAGTGTGGATATGGCTGTTCAGATCATGCTTCGTGGTATCAGCAGGGCTTTGCCGCCTCAATGCCATTTGAGTCGCGCATGGCTGATATTAACCCGCTAATCCATACTGCAAACGACAGTAATTTTGATGCTGATCATGCGAGTAAATTTGCCAAACTTGCGGTGAGCTACTTAGCTGAACTGGCTAAAAATGCCGGCTATGAAGTACCACCCACTGACAATGAACTGGAAAATGGTGCCACAGTGTCTGGAATTAATGCGCTTGCTAAAGAGCAAGTTTTTTATACCTTAGCAGTCCCTGCAGGAAGTAGTAATTTAAACTTTACTACAGCAGGTGGCAGTGGCGATGCTGATCTATACGTTAAGTTTGGCGCACCGCCTACTTTACAAGACTTTGACTGTAACAGCACTAATTCAAGCAGTAATGAAGCATGCGCTATTAGTAATATACAATCAGGTACATATCATGTCATGGTTGAAGCATGGAGCGCTATTACCGGTGTTTCCTTAACGGGTAGTTATGATGGTGACAATAATGTACCGACACCGATTAATCGTACCGAGACGAATGTCAGTGTGGCAACAGGAGGTTGGACTCGCTTTAGTCAAAATATCAGTGCGGGTTACGCGTCGTTAAATATTTCTATTTTAGGTGGTAGCGGGGATGCTGATCTGTATGTGAATTTCGGTTCGCCGTCATCAACGTCAACATATCAATGTCGACCTTATAAAAATGGTAATAATGAAAGCTGTACTATTAGCAATCCCCAAGCTGGTGCTTGGTATATTGATTTACAAGGTTATACTGCGGCAAGTGGTATTACTTTAACGATCAACGCACAACAATAACAATAGCAAAGGGGCATTGCTCCTTTGCTATTTGCTTTGCGTATTCACTTGCCCTTGGGGCTATGCTTACGTAAAATCCCGCTATTATTTTTAGCAAAGCGATCGTTATTATCAAACAGCTTTTTAGTGCAGCAGGTCCGTTAGCGCAATCTTTAGATGGTTATACGCCTCGCCAACCGCAGATCGATATGGCGGTTGCGGTGAGTGATGCATTAAAAAACCGCTCGCAATTAGTGGTTGAAGCGGGCACTGGTACAGGTAAAACCTACGCTTATTTAGCCCCCGCGCTAAAGTCCAAAGGTAAAACAATAATTTCAACCGGTACGAAAGCGCTGCAAGAACAATTATATCACCGTGATTTACCACAATTAGTCAAAGCGCTTAGTGCGAGTAAAAAAACCGCGCTGCTAAAAGGGCGCAGTAACTATCTATGTACTTATCGGCTTAATCAGCATGTTGCCCATGTACCGACCGATGATTCTGATGTGATGCATCAATTGGCCATGGTGGCTAAATTTGCCAGTGAAACGCACACCGGTGATCTGGCTGATTGTATTGGTATCGAAGAAGATGCCAAAGTATTACCTTATGTAAGCTCCACTGCAGATAACTGCTTAGGTAAAGAGTGTCCTGATTTTCAAGATTGCTATATTCGCAAAGCCCGCTTAAAAGCGATGGATGCCGATATAGTAGTGGTTAACCATCATTTGTTTTTTGCAGACATGGCGGTAAAAGATACCGGCTTTGCTGAACTCATTCCCACAGCTGATGCATATATATTTGATGAAGCACACCAATTAAGTGAAATTGCCAGTGATTACTTTGGTGAGAGTATCAGCACTAAAAAGCTGGTGGACTTAATTAATGATTTACGAGCAATTTATCGCTCTGACATTCCGGATATGCTGCAACTTGGTAAAACCTTAAATAAGCTTGAAACCAGTGTTGCAGACTTGCGCTTACAATTTGGCTTAGATGGTAGCCGAGGTGATTGGCGACAAATGCTGGCAAGTAAAGAAATTTGCGCCGCGTTACATAGGGTGATCAGCGATTTAGACTTTTTGTATCAAGTACTCAAACATTGTTTAGACCGTAGCGATAAAATAGAACACCCATTTGAGCGTACCTTAGCTTTTAAAGGGCAATTAGAGCGGGTATTTGATATAAGCCAAACAGGTAACAGTTATTGGTATGAAACAACACGCCGCTATTTAACCGTACATATAACTCCGCTTAACGTATCAGTTAAATTTGCGCAAATGATGGCAGACACGGGGGCTGGCTTTGTATTCACCTCAGCGACTCTATCTGTCGATAATGCACTTGATCATTTTAACGCAAGCCTTGGCCTTAAGCCTGCCAAAAGTATGATGGTTGATAGTCCGTTTGATTATTATCAGCAAGCCTTATTATGTTTACCGCGTTATTTACCTGAAACACATGCAGCGAATATGCCTCATGCGATTGTTAAGCTTACCCTCGATTTAATTAAAGCAGCAAAAGGGCGCTGCTTTGTATTGTTTACCAGCTATCGGATGATGCATTTAGTCGCCGAAGGGCTAAGTACTCAGATTGATTATCCTATTTATATGCAAGGGCAAATGTCTAAACGTATTATTTTAGAAAAATTTACCCGCCATGGTAATGCCGTATTATTAGGTACTGCGTCGTTTTGGGAAGGAGTTGATGTCAGGGGTAGCACACTCAGTTGTGTTATTATTGATAAGTTACCCTTTGCAGCACCCGATGATCCACTGCTCCAAGCTAAAATGCAAGATGCGCAATTACAAGGACATGATCCCTTTGCTTATATTCAATTGCCACAAGCGGTGATTGCACTAAAACAAGGCGTTGGACGACTGATCCGCGATAGTAAGGATAAAGGGGTGTTGGTGATTTGCGATAACCGTTTAGTGACACGCCAATACGGCCAAGTCTTTTTAAAAAGCTTGCCGCCGATGCGCCGCACACGTAGCCTTCAAGTGGCCAGTGAATTTTTAGAACACATTAACTAGAGAAATAATTACCATGAATAACGCAATCAGTACTAGTGATATTAATCTATTAGCATTTGACGCTTCTACCGAAGCATTGTCTTTAGTGCTCAATTATAATGGTCAGTTATTTCACCATTTTGAAGTATGCCCGCAACAGCATAGTCAAAAAATCTTACCGTTGGTTGATCAGTTGTTAGCTAAGGCAAATTGCCGTTTAACTGATTTAGATGTTATTGGTTTTGGCCAAGGCCCAGGTAGTTTCACTGGCGTGCGTATTAGTGTCGCCATCGCGCAAGGCTTAGCTTATGCATGTAAACTGCCACTAGTTGGTGTGTCAACGCTGCAAATGATGGCGCAGCAAGCTTATCAACAAACCGGTGAAAAAAGTGTATTTAGTGCTATTGATGCGCGTATGGGAGAAATATATTTTGCCCATTACAGAATCAGTGATAATGGTGTGATGACCTTACAAGGTGACGAACAAGTATTAAAACCCGCATTATTATCTCTTGCAGACGAACCAGGGATTGCAGTGGGCACTGGCTGGCAAACATACCCTGAGGCACTGGCAGATAACCCACAAATTGCTATCAATAACGACATCATATTACCTGATGCCGGTTTTATGTTGGCTACAATTAGCGATGATTTCAGTGCGCAACGTACGGTCAGTGCTGCGCAAGCTCAACCTAAATATGTACGTGATACAGTAACCTGGAAAAAATTACCTGGACGCGAATAAACTGATTAATAAAGCAACTTGCAAGGTTATTAAATTTGGCACATAATTTAAAAACCTAAGTAACGAGACGCAACTTTGAATCTACCTATTGGCTCAGGGTTTTACTCGGGAGACATACCCGGTAAAATTACCTCAAGACAGATCAACACTAATAAACCTCAGGGGTTATTGGAGCAATCTGCTGCTGATAATAAACAGTCTGCGGAGTTTGTTAAATCAAGCCAAGCAGGTATTGCGCTGGCTGATAAGTTACAAAGTGACACTGCCCAACCTAGTTACCGACAAACGATTTATGACCAACCGACAGCCAAAGTAAGTCGTGCTATTTCAACCTACACCGAGTTTGCTAATTTAGAACGCCGAGCTGAAGTACAAAACTTAATTGGTGTGGACATCTACGCTTAACAATTAGACAGTAATTTAACTATGTGTTGATGTGCCAGTATTTGGCAAAAGTTTACCTCCAGCTGTGATTAAAAAAGCCCAGATACATTATGACTGGGCTTTTTATAATTAACCTTTAATGTTGCAGTTAGCCTCTACCCTCAGGAAAAGCAACATGCCAGTTAAACGTTACTGCTGTTCAATAAAGCCGATCAGTTTATCGGCAATATCAGTATTGTTTTGTGAGCCGATAAATTTATCAGCACCTTTACCATAGGCAAATACTTGTACATCAATAGCAGTGTGACCGCCAGTAGTCCAACCGGTGAAGCTGGCTCTACTGATAATATCTTTAATGGCAAGATTAAGTGGTTTATCGCCTAGTTTTTTTGCCTGTTCAAGCTTGATCTGGTTTTCGGGAGTGTATTCTATATTCGTGTTAGCAGTCCAAATAGCTTTTAAATCATCAGACTCTGACATTAATTTAGTTAATTTAACGGCTGTGGCTTTCACGCCTTTTACTACCTCGGTTTCCCATTTATATTGACCATGCGCACCTAATGTTAAACCACCTGTTGAGTGATCTGCGGTGATCACCAATAAGGTATCCGGGTTTTTATCAACGTACGCTTTTGCTTGCTCGATTGATTTAGCAAAATCATCCATTTCCGCCATTGCACAGGCAATATCATTGGCATGGCCACACCAATCAATTTGGCTGCCTTCGATCATCACGAAAAAGCCACTTTTGTTATTTTCATTAAGTAACTCAAGCGCTTTATTGGTCATTTGTGCTAAGCGTGTTGGGTTATTATCTAACGCAAAGTCAAGCGCAACTGGAGCAAATAATCCCAGCGCAGGAATTTGCTTAATATCTTTTAACGCACTAAAGTCATCACTGTATTGATAGCCCGCTTGCTTAAATTCTGCAACTAAATTACGGTCTTCGCGGATGTAATATTTAGTACCGCCACCGAGCATTAAATCAACGGGAAGTTTTCCGGCAATTTTATTATCAATGTAATCATTGGCAATTTCATCGTAGTTACGACGAGATTCATTATGTGCAGCGAAGCTTGCAGGCGTGGCATGATTGATTTGTGAGGTTGCAACTAATGCGGTGATCATGCCTTTTTGTTTAGCAATTTCGAGCATTGTTTTTACCGGTTTTTTATCGGTATCAACTGCAATTGCACCATTATAGCTTTTATGGCCTGAGCTCAAAGCAGTTGCGCCAGCAGCACTGTCAGTTACATAAGTATGGTCGTCAGGGTAAGTATGTGCCATGCCTTTAAGGATTGTATCAAACACCGTGCCTTCTATTTCTTTGGTAGACGGATCATCTTTAAAGTAGCGATATGCTGTAGTATAAGCGGGGCCCATGCCATCACCAATCATATAAATTATGTTTTTTGGTGCTTGCTCTGCGTATGCACTTGCTGAGCATAATAATGCCAAGAGGCTTATTTGTTTCTTCATCTTTGTACCCTGTTTATTATGTAGTGCCATTGTATACGCAATGTAGTATAAATAAATGTCTTTTACGTTAAACAAACTAAAAACAAAGGGGAATTACGCAGTGCATCCATTTTCAGTTCAAAGTGGCGCATTAACACTTCATGGCCTAACATTTGGGCAAGGAAAAGAGGTTGTCATTGCATTACATGGTTGGCTTGATAATTGTCATAGTTTTTTACCCATGTTAGAACATAACACCTTAACTGCAACTTGGTATTGTGTAGACTTTCCTGGACATGGTTTATCAGATTGGCGTGGAAGCGATGCACACTATTATTTCATTGATTACATTGATGATATTTATAACTTAATCGAGCAACTTGGGGTTAATAAAGTACACTTGGTTGGTCATTCTATGGGCGCAATGGCCGCTGGTCTTTTTGCCAGCTGTTTTCCTGATAAAGTAAATACGGTCACTATGATAGAAGGACTGGGAGTTGTCACAACACCCAGTAAAAAAGTGGTCGAGCAGCTTAGAAATGCAATTTTGAATCGACGTCGTGTAAATAAAAAAGCACCCCGACAGTACGAGTCAAAACAAATAATACACCAAGCACGGGCGGTACAAAGTGACTTACCTTTGGATTTAATAGCACTTTTGATGGACAGAAATATACGAGAAACTGAACAAGGATGGCTGCTAAGAACTGATCCAAAGCTTAAAAATCATTCAGGTTTTAGATTTGATGAGCAACAATGCATAGCGGTAATAAGCGAAATAAATGTGCCGTGCCAATTAATTCTAGGCAGTGAAGGGTATCAATTTATTAGTGATAATTTAAATAAATATGCTAATTATTACAAAAGCTTAATAGTAAATGAAGTTGAAGGTGGCCACCACTGTCATATGCAAAGCCCTGAGCAGTGTTTACAGCAGATTCATGCCTTTATGCTGCAAACTGGTGCATGTTAATTGTATATTTGCACAAAATGTGGGAATATTTGCGAATTAGAGTGATTGCTCAATTGTGAAATTGCCTTACTTAGTTTAAGGTTTAATAAAAATAAATTATAAATAGAACAGGAGCTAAGAGTGGACAAAATTTGGCTGAAGCGCTACCCAGAGGGTATGCCTGAAACAATCGATCCTGAGCACTACAACTCGTTGTTAGAAGTGTTTGAAAAAAGCTTCACTGACTACAAAGACTTGCCTGCTTTTACCAATATGGGTAAAACATTGAGCTATGATGAAATAGACCAAGCAACAAAACGTGTTGCTGTGTATATTCAAAAAGAGCTGGGATTGAAAAAAGGCGATAAAGTGGCTGTAATGATGCCAAATTTATTACAAACACCTGTTTCAATACTCGGTATTTTACGTGCCGGTTGTGTCGTAGTTAACGTTAATCCGCTTTACACTGTACGTGAGCTTGAACATCAATTAAATGATTCAGAAACATCAGCGATTTTTATACTGGCTAACTTTGCAGACACGCTTGAAAAAGCATTGCCGCACACTAAAGTAAAACACATCGTAGTTACCCAAGTGGGTGATATGGTGGGTGGCTTTAAAAAGCACTTGGTTAACTTTGTTGTTAAGCATATTAAAAAAATGGTGCCAAGCTATTCATTGCCTAACCCCATTAAGTTTGAAGCCTTACTTGCAGCGAACGAAAAAGATTACATTAAACCTGAAGTGTGTTTATCTGATATTGCTTTTTTACAATATACCGGTGGCACAACGGGTGTCTCTAAAGGTGCAATGCTGACCCATGGCAATATGGTAGGTAACTTAGAGCAGGTTTCTGGTTGCTTAGATCAAGTGTTAGAACGTGGCAAAGAAGTTGTTGTCACTGCTTTACCGCTTTATCATATCTTTGCACTAACAGCGAACTGCTTAACGTTTATGAAGTATGGTGGATTAAATTTATTGATCACTAATCCGCGTGATATGAAAGGCTTTGTGAAAGAATTAGGCCAACATAAATTCACCGCGATCACGGGTGTAAATACATTATTTAATGGTTTGTTGAACACACCGGGTTTTGCCGAGCTTGATTTTTCAAGTTTGAAAATGTCCCTTGGTGGTGGTATGGCTGTACAGCGACCTGTTGCTGAAAAATGGCAAAAGATCACCAGTAGCAAATTAATGGAAGGGTATGGTTTAACTGAGTGTTCGCCATTAGTTACTGTCAGTCCTTATGATCTAGATTCATACAATGGTTCGATTGGTTTACCTGCACCTAATACTGAGATCAAGTTGATGTTAGATAATGGTGAAGAAGCAGCCAAAGGTGAGCCGGGCGAATTATGGGTTAAAGGTCCACAAGTGATGGTTGGTTATTATAATCGTCCTGATGCAACGGCTGAGTGTTTGCAAGATGGTTGGTTTGCCACAGGGGATATAGCCACTTATGACGATGAAGGATTCTTTTATATTGTTGACCGTAAAAAAGATATGATCATCGTATCTGGCTTTAATGTGTTCCCAAATGAGATCGAAGAAGTGATTGCAATGCATGAAGGTGTTTTAGAAGCAGCAGCAATTGGTATCCCTCATGATGTTAGCGGCGAACAAGTTAAAGTTTTTATTGTTAAAAAAGACCCATCTTTGACTGAAAAAGATATAATAAAACACTGTCGTGATAATTTAACTAATTACAAGGTCCCTAAACTGGTTGAGTTTAGGGATGAATTGCCAAAAACAAACGTTGGCAAAATACTCAGACGAGCCTTGAAAGATTAGCAAGCTAAAAAAGCCGACATATGTCGGCTTTTTTATTGTAGGAGATTAAGTGCAATATCAATTGATCCAAACCCAAAATCAATTAAATGAGTTTGTAGAGCAGATCCGTAACAAACCCACCTTAGCAATTGATACAGAATTTATGCGTCGCCGTACTTTGTATCCTGAAGTTGCCCTTATTCAAGTTTATGACGGCGAACATTTAGCATTAATCGATCCGCTAGCCGAGCTATCATTGTTTGATTTTTGGCAGATTCTACGTGATCCTGCGGTGTTAAAAGTCTTGCATTCACCGTCGGAAGATATTGAAGTATTTCAAAAATACGCCGGCTTCGTACCAGCTCCCTTATTTGATAGCCAATTTGCCTTGCAATTATTAGGCAATGGCAACTGCATGGGCTTTGCTCATATGGTAAAAAATTTACTCGATATTGAAATCGACAAAAGCGAATCACGGACCAATTGGTTACAGCGTCCGCTAACAATTAAACAACTCGATTACGCTGCAGCTGATGTATTTCATTTATTACCGTGCTTTAAAATTATTATTGAACAAATCAACGACGCTGGTTTCTTTGATATTGTGATCAATGAAAGTGAGTTGATTGCACAAAAACGGGCTTATCAAACACCGGATGAACATCTGTATCGAGACATTAAAAATGCTTGGCAATTAAAACCTGCGGATCTTGCTGTATTAAGAGAGCTTGCGGCTTGGCGTCGTAACAAAGCGATACGCAAAAATTTAGCGCTTAACTTTGTATTAAAAGAGCATTGCTTGGTTGAATTGGCAAAACGCAAACCAACGAGTTTAACTGCAATGCGTAATGTCCCAGAAGTCGATAGCATCGAAGTTAACCGCTCGGGCGTTGAAATCTTAAAGTGTATTGAAAAAGCTAAAGTGATCCCTGTTGCAGATTTTCCTGAGCCACTAAGACGACTTATTGACTTTCCAAGTTATAAAAAAGTAGCCAAAGAAATTAAACAAAAAATCACTGCAGTTGCTAAAAAACAGGGCATTCCAGAAGATGTATTTGCATCTAAAAAGCAAATCAACCAGTTGATCAGTTGGAATTGGAAGTTAACCAGCGCTGAGCGTGAACAGACTCCAAAGCCCGATTTACTTAACTCATGGCGTTATGAATACTTAAAAGACACACTGAAAGAGTGGGATGTATAATTATTAAGAGTTCATAGGGACTAAGATAGTTAATGTACTATTGTTAGTCCCTACTGTTTGTGTCAGAGGGTGTAATACCAATCGACTTAAATATTTAACCATTCTAGCGAGCTAAATAAAGCGCTAACTGCGTTATAATTTTTTCAATTAGAACAATTACATGGCAAAATTTATGCCTTGTTATCACTGTATTTATCTGTCGCTATAAATGGTCAGTAACTTAACACGATTGGTATAATAAGTTATTTTATCAATGATGTAGGTTTACTTTATTCGCCCATTTTAGCGAGGATCTTATCTAAATTAACTTTAGATTTAGCCACGCTTTGCATTGGTGTTAACCCATTCGGGTATTCTTCTTGCTCTACGACTAGCCACTGAGTGGCGCCATCAACAATCAATGTTTCTATTATTTTTTGCCATGGATAATCATTTTCACCTAATATAGGACTTAAGCCATCGTTAGGATGGGTGCGAACTTTTAAGTGGGTTGCCAGGGTTCGTCCTGGGTATTTTTTAATGAAATATTCAGGATCTTTTCCTGCATAATGTACCCAACCTATATCAAGCTGCAGTGGCAGGGTATATGGCGTATTACTGGCAATAGCGTCCCAGTATGTCGCGTTTTGGAATTGATTAAACTCCTTATTATGGTTGTGAAAACCGATGTGCATAGCATAGCGCTGAGCGATTTCATTAACCTGAGTGAGTTGTTCGGTCAGAGAGGTGATTCCTTGTGGCTGCCAAGCTCTTTCATCCCAAGGTACAAATAAAATCGAAACACCAAGGGTTTTATAAAACAATAATGTGTCTGCTAAGGTGTCATCCGTTAAGGAATCAAAGCCGATATGTGCGCTACTAGCGACTAAATTTAGTTTCGCGAGTTTGTCCTTCAGTGCACTTGGATTGTTCTTATAAGGCCCAAAGTCACCTGCAAATTCCACACCTTGAAAGCCCATATCAGCAATAGATGAAAGGGTGCCATCAAAATCCGCTTTTAAGGCATCTTTAACAGACCAAAGCTGAACACTAACGGGGAGTAGTTGTTTGCTTGTTTTTGCATAGATAGACAGCGAGTTTAAAACACAAAAAATAAACAGAATTGAAATAACATAATTAAATAATGATTTGATTTTGAACATAAAAAACACCTAGGAGGAAAAGCAGGGAATTGCTCCCTGCTTAGGGCTGGGCTAGCTAAAAAATAACTTAGCGTTAACTGGCAACTGAATCTTGATAAGCATACTCGGTCAAACCCAGTTCAGCTAAAACGCTATCTAAATGGGCTTTTGCTTCGTCAGTAGGTCCTGGGTAATCGCCTGCAATAGGCACATTGCCTAAATAGCCAATATCTTTACAACCTTGCGGTGTACAAAAGTAGGCACCAAGTACAAGGTTTTTAAAGCGTAAAAAAGCATTACCAATGCGTTGAAACTGCGCAGGGGTTTCATCATCAAAATAAGCAATATCATTTAAGATGGCTGTTTGTTGCTCTTTTTTCAATGCGACAAATGGTGCTTTATAACGCAGCACAGCCTCATCATCGATCCATGCTAATCCGTGTAAAATAGTAACGCGGTCTTTTTGTTGACCGTTATAAGGTGAGCTTACCCACTCATCAATCACACTCGGTACATTTACCTCAGTTGCACTTGGGTTGTTACCTTCGCTAGGCACGATATAATCGGCTAACACCGCAACTAAATTTAATTGTGCTTGAGTTAATGTCAATGGCCAAGGTGATTGTGGTGGCATAACCATATTGGGATCAGTGCCATAACCTTTAGCTGTTATAGGTTGTAAATCTAAGTCAGGCCAATGTCCTTTATCACTAATTTTCTCTTCTAACGCTTTACTACACCCTGCTGAAAGTAATACGGCGGAACCTGCGGCTAATAAACCAAGCCACTTTAACGATTCACGACGTGTCATGCCGGAAATATATTTGTATGAGTCAACACGATCTTCATTATGCATGTTACAGCGCTCCTTGTTCTATTTGTTTGGCTATCCAGGTTGAATTACGCATTGCCAATGTCATGATGGTTAATGTGCAATTTTTATGTGGATTAGAGGCAAATACCCCTGCATCCATCACAAATAAGTTGTCGCAATCCCATGTTTGGCCCCATTGATTGGTCACTGAATCCTTTGCTGAGCTACCCATGCGAGTGGTGCCTACTTCATGAATGATCTCGCCACCTTTTGAAATTGCTTTTTCAGCAGCAGGTAATTTGCCCACAGTAGCTCCTAGATTTTCAAGGATCTGTTTCGCTGTTTTTAAGCCGTGCTCAATTTGTTTTAGCTCACGATCTGACCATTTGAAATGAAATTTCGAAACCGGAATGCCCCATTTATCTTTAACATTTTCATCAATTTCCATGTAGGTATCATCGTTGGGGAGCATTTCTCCGCGCAGCGCAAAGCCAACATAAGATCCATAGGCATCACGAACTTGTTGTTTTAGTTCAATACCATAACCACGTTTATCGCCAGAGACTCCAGAGCCAGGTTGATTAAAACCGCTACTGATCTCAAAGTGATAACCACGAGGAAAATCAAGCTCACCTTTGGCATGTGCTTTGTGTCCCCACCAAGGAATAAATAAATGGTTCCCAGTGTGGCCATCTTCGTTATAACGTGGGCGACCTTTTAATGCTGGAACTTGCGCACCAAGCCAAGCACCGGTTGAATCCATTAAGTTACGACCTACTTGGCCACTTGAGTTAGCTAAACCTTTGGGATGCTTGGCGTGTTTTGAATTTAGCAAAATACGTGCGGATTCGCAGGCACTAGCGGCAAGGATCACGATATCTGCTGTTAGTGTTTTTTCAGCTACGGTTTGCTTATCTATATAAGTAATACCCGTTACTTTACCGTCATCATTAACAGCCACTGATTTAACCATTGCATCAGTAATTATTTCTAAATTCCCAGTTGCTTTTGCCATAGGTAATAATGAGGTTGTAGTTTGAAACGCCGCGCCGATTGAGCAACCATGGCCACAAGGTGTTGCATAAAAGCATGCCATACGATCATCTTTTGGCCGAGTTAATACTGCTCTGTGCATAGGCACGGCTGCGATACCCAGTTTTTTCGCACTGGCAGCAATAAGTAACTCAGGAATTCGCGGCGTTGGTGGTGGCTGTAATACCCCAGGTGCAGATGGCGGCATATCATCAAGGCCGGTATTGGTGCCGCAAATACCCACTAGTTCTTCCGTTTTATCGTACCATGGTGCGATATCATCATAAGTGAAAGGCCAATCTGCGCCGTTGCCATCTTGGCTCTTACCTTTAAAATCATGTTCACTAAAGCGTAATGAGTAACGTCCCCAGTGATTAGTTCTTCCACCTAGCATGCGCGCACGCCACCAGTAAAAATCAGTGCCTTTGGCGTTAGTGTAAGGCTCATCAGGAACTTGCCAGCCACCATCGACGGTTGCATCGTAAAAGCCAAAGTTTTTGTCTTTATTTCCTGCGCCCATTAAAGGAGCTTCACTGTTACGGCGAAACATTGGGCTTTCTTTTTTTGGATCGTAATCACGCCCCGCTTCAAGTAATAATACTTTATGGCCTAGTTTAGTTAAGGTATAAGCGGCCATTGCGCCACCTGCGCCGGAGCCAACAACCAGTACTTTATGATCAAATGTAGACATGCTTATAGTTCCTTAATTTTTATATTTTTAAACCACACTTTGTCACCATGGTCTTGAAGACCTATATGTCCTTGCTCTGCCGCAGCAAAGTTACTCCAAGTAGCAAATTTGCTATTTGCGACAAGGGTATTCCATGTTGTGCTGCCGATTACTATGCTTAATGTACTTATGCCATTTTGCCAAACCTGCAAGTGTTTATCTTGCATACGAATACGAACACTATTCCAATTATTGGCTGGTTTATGCGCTGTTGTCGGGGCTGCAAACAGATCGTAAAGAGAGCCAGCCAAGTGTGAGTCTATTTTGTTATCTGGGTGCTCTTCGTTATCAATTATTTGAATTTCAGGGGCGTGAGAATAAATCATACTGCCAGTTTCATCTGCCAGCACAAAAATACCGCTATTCCCTTTAGTTGAAATTTTCCAATCTATTTGTAAATCAAAATTGCGATAGACTTTTTTCGTGAGTATGTCGCCGCCGCCTTTAGTGAGTAACATTGCGCCATTGTCTATGGTCCATTTTGGGCTGAGTGTCTCACTTTTAAAATTGCGCCAGTGCGACATATCTTTGCCATCGAACAGTAATTGCCAGCCAGCTGATTGTTCTTCTTTAGAAAGTTGGTTATCGGGTGTCTTAGCAAAAGCACTGCTACTAAAAGCCAGTGCAATTGACAACATCGAGATTGATTTAAGCATATAATACCCCTTATTTTTTGTGTGTTACTTGTTATGACTAAACGTATTTCTCAACGTTTTTATTTTTTGTTATAAACAGATGAAGACCAATAAATACAATGATCAGTACAATCGGAAAAACCAGTAGATTTTGTAATACAGCTTGTCCTGCGAGCACTTCAACTTGTTCTACACTGACACTAGTTGTTTGTGCTTGTGTTCGCGCATTATCAATCCAATGGCCTATGACGGGGTTCCAGATACTCATTGCAAACATGCCAGCTCCACCAATTAACGACATGCCAAGTGCACCTGTTTTTGGGGCATACTCAGCGACACAACCGATCATGGTTGGCCAAAAATAAGTAACGCCAACGGCAAATAGTGCTGCGGCAAGGTAGATGGTATTACCTTGCGCTTGGCTCATTAAAAATATCCCTAGTGTTGAAAAAATGGCTGAGCCCAGTAGGACACCCGATGGACTAAAGCGGTGCACAATCGGGCCCGCAAAAAACCGACCTAATGCCATCAATCCGGTGATCAAAGCTAAAATAACCATAGGCGAAGCGCCTGACGAGCCAAGGATTTGCTCAATCCATTGCTGTGTGCCAAATTCGGTGACTGCTGTCAGTGTCATGCAAATAATGAGAAACAAATACAGCGGCGAGAGTAAGTGTTTTAAGTTGCTGGTGGTTGAATTTTGCTGTGTATCAAACTGTGGAAATTTCGCTTTAAGCATCATCACACCATAAATAATGGTGGGCACAAGGATCAGCGAAACTTGCCATTGCCAGCTGAAGCCAGCGGATGTCATTGCATTTGAAGCTAATGCACCAATTACGATCCCGCCAGGAAACCAAACATGAAAGCGGTTTAACATAGTGGTGGTGTTTTTAGGATACATTTGGGCGATCAGTGGATTACAACCGGCTTCAACCGATCCATTGGCAAAGCCAATTAAAAAGGTAGAGATCAATAATCCCCAAAAACCATCTGCAGTGATAGTTAAAATAAGTCCGCCTAGGTGGCAAATAAACGCTAATGCAACCAACTTTTTAGCACCAATCGCGTTATAAATGATGCCCCCGAGCATGGTTGCAACCGGAAACCCTAAAAATGCCATGGCATTTACCCAGCCTAGCTGTGTACCAGTGAGGCCGAACTGCTCGCCTAGTTGTCCTAAAACGCCAGCCCTTATTGCGAAAGTCATTGATGTGACAATTAATGCAATGCAGCAAAGCCGAAAAATAATACGATTATTGTTGTTATTCATTGTGTGTGACCCTGTTTATTAAATACCTAATATCCGCTTATTTCGCTGATCATTTGTGTCCATTGCGCTAAAGTCATCAAATGCTTTAGCCGTAGGGCGGATCAAATGCTCTTTTATAAATTGTGCGCCTTCTTTCGCCCCATCTTCAGGATGTTTAATGCAACACTCCCACTCTAGAACTGCCCAGCCATCAAAACCATATTGCGTTAATTTGCTGAAGATACTTTTGAAATCAATTTGGCCATCACCTAAGGAGCGAAACCGACCAGGGCGGTCTTGCCAATCTTGATAGCCACCATAAATACCGCTGCGACCATTTGGATTAAACTCTGCATCTTTGACGTGAAATGCTTTAATACGATGGTGATAAATATCAATAAATGCTAAGTAATCAAGTTGTTGTAAAATAAAATGGCTGGGATCATAAAGAATATTTACCCGTGGATGATTATTTGTGGCAGCTAAAAAGCGCTCAAACGTTACGCCATCATGTAAATCTTCCCCTGGGTGAAGTTCATAGCAAACATCCACATCCATTTCATCAAAGTAGTCGAGGATTGGCAGCCAGCGTTTCGCAAGTTCTTGGAATCCTTGCTCTACCAGTCCTTTTGGACGCTGCGGCCAAGGGTAAAAAGTATGCCAAAGTAGCGCTCCTGAAAAAGTCACATGACTTTTTAAGCCCAAATTTTTACTGGCTTTAGCGGCCATCATTAACTGATTGATGGCCCATTTAGTTCTGGCTATAGGATCACCGCGTAGTGCTTGAGGGGCAAAATTGTCAAACATGTCATCATATGCCGGATGAACGGCTACGAGCTGCCCTTGTAAATGAGTTGATAACTCTGAAATTGTAAGCCCTGCCTGTGCAGCAATACTAGCCACTTCATCGCAATAATCTTGGCTTTGGGCTGCTTTTTCTAAATCGAAAATACGAGAATTTGCAGTCGGTAGCTGAATTGCTTTGTAGCCTAAATTTGCTGCCCACTGACAAATAGTGGCAAAGCTGTTGAAAGGAGCTTCATCGCTGATGAATTGTGCTAAGAAGATCGCTGGACCTTTAATTTGTTTCATTTTTTATCCAATTTTAAATGGTTGCCACTTAGTGTCTTTGCTCGACGCTGCTACAGCATTTTCTATAAATGCCATTCCGCGAATTGCTTCTTTAATACCAGGCACGTCGAAGTCACTGTTAGATGCTGAGTATCCGGCTTTTTTTGCGTGAATTTGTTTTGCAAAATTGACATAGATATTGGCAAATGCTTCAAGGTATCCTTCTGGATGGCCTGCAGGTGTTCGCAGTGAATTTTGTGCCGCAGTACTTTTTAGGCCAACACCTGCACGTAATAGGGTGGTTGGCGCGTTATGACTTTTGAGCCACAAACTATTTGGTTCCATTTGTGACCACTCAAGACTTGCTTGATCGCCATAAATACGCAAATTAAGATTGTTTTCTTCTCCTAATGCAACTTGGCTGGCAAGAAGTACTCCCTTAGAGTCGTTGTTAAAGCGCAGTAAAACGGTGCCATCATCATCGAGTGTTCTGCCTGCAACAACATGATTTAAGTCAGCGCATAGTGCGGTGATTTCTAGGCCGCTCACGTATTCAGCTAGATTTGCAGCATGCACTCCTATATCAGCTATACAACAACTAATACCGGCCTTATCAGCATCTAAACGCCATTTGGCTTGTTTGGCATTTTCATCTTCGCTGGTGGCAAGCCAACCTTGGCTGTACTCAACAATAATTTTACGAATAGCGCCCAGCTCGCCATCAGTAATACGTTGGCGCGCTTCTTTAATCATCGGGTAACCAGTGTAGGTATGAGTTAATCCATATAAACAATCACTGGCTTGCAGAGTTTTTTCTAATAACAGCGCTTGTTCTAAATTTAGGGTGGCTGGCTTATCTGATAAAACGTGAAAACCTGCTTCAATTGCACACTTTGCAATTGGGAAATGCAAATGATTTGGCGTCACTATTGCCACAAAATCAATTCGTTGATCGGCAGGTAACTTAGCTTCTTCGCTAAACATTTGTTGGTAGCTGTCATAGCAACGATCTGGATTTATTCCTAGCATTGCAGCTGTAGCTTGGCTGCGTGATGGATCTGAACTAAAGGAGCCTGCGACTAACTCAATTAAGCCATCTAAGCGTGCAGCAATGCGATGGATTGCACCAATAAATGCACCTTGTGCACCACCGACCATCCCCATGCGGATTTTGGCATTATTCATGAAAAAGCTCCATGTCAGTAATCGTCTACTGAGTTTAGTTAATATCATGTTATTGATAATAAGGAATGAACAGCGTAAGGGATAATAAAAATTCGGTTGACAATGCAACAAAATCGGCGTTTTATATATTATTGCGAATTGATATTTATAGAATATATTATTATGGAAGTACAAGGGATTATAAATAAAGCGGGCGTAAATCAACTGATCGCGGCATTTGATTTATTACCTGATATTTTGTTTTGGGTTAAGGATTCTGATAGCCGAATTTTATACGCAAATCAACACTTTATTGAGCATCAAGGGTATAAGTCATTAGAGCAGATTTTACTTAAAACTGATTTTGACTTTTCATCCAAGCACTTAGCATTTCAATATGTCAATGACGATAAACGCGTAATGAATGGCTATGTTGTTACTGATCGTTTGGAGCTAAACCAAACCTCAAATGGTGAATTGGCCTGGTTTTCAACGTCCAAAAAAGCGATTTTAACTGACGATGGTCAGATACTGGGCACCTATGGAGTTACACGGCATTTACAAAAAACATCAAAGGCTTTGTCGCATGTAAGAGCGATTGAAGGGCCAGTAAATTATATACGTGAACACTATCATCGTAATATCTGTATTGAAGAACTTGCCGAGCTTGCTCATTTATCGGTAAGTGCGTTAGAGCGGCGTTTTAAAAAACATTTAGCAAAAACACCTAATCAATTTATTAATGAAATACGTTTAGAAAACGCACGTAAGCTACTTGTTGAAACTCGTTTACCTATTTCACAAATAGCCTATCAATGCGGTTTTTCTGAGCCTAGCTATTTCAGTAAACAATTCAGACGCTTATTTGGTGAGATCCCTTCGCAAATGCGCGACCAAATTGAGCCCTAAGCCAGCCGTTTAGCTAATTGAATAGCGCCTTGCTCGGGCAGGTAATGCGCATCACATAGATAACCTTGTGCTTTGGTAGATAACCAAGGAGTAATTTTCTCGGCTGTGCCTCCCATTAATGTAATGTTGTAATAGCCGTGGCTAACTAAATGATCGATATAACGGGTAATATAGCGCGCTGCTTGCTCTAAAATAATAATGGCCCAAGGATCATCTTGCATTGCGAAAACTAAAGGCGCAAAACCGGCAAAAAAAGCGGGTTTGGCATTGAGTGCTAATTCTGTCAGTTGGTTACTTGTATCACAACTAAGCTGTGCCAATAAGGTATTTATTAATGGGCTTGAGGGGGATAAGCCATCTAAAACCTCTAATGCATAACGAAATAAAGTTAAACCAATCCAGCCTCCGCTTGCGCCATCACTTAATAATAATCCATGGCCTCCTAATTCAATAACGTTACCGTTTTTTATTGCTCCAGCACAAAAGCCAGTGCCTAAAATAATAATCGCACCACTGTTATCACCATGGGCACCTTGACAGGCTATGTGTAAGTCAGTTGAAAAGTTAAATTGTGCAAATGGATGCTGCCACTGTGCCATCTTTTTATTTGCACCGGCAATGCCAGCGCCAGCGAGTCCTGCATAGGCATAAATTGCCCCGAGTGTTGATAGCCCTAAACCAGCCTGTTGTAATGCGTGTTTTGTTGCATCAATAATGGATTGCTGCGCCACTTCAACGGAGGTTGCAATATTTGCTGCACCGCTTACTGCCTCAGCAAGTAGGGTGCCTTGTGCGTTTTCAAGCCTGACTCGGCATTTTGTACCGCCGCCATCAATACCTAAATACAGGGGAGGTTGAGAGTGGTTAGTCATTTTTAGCCTGCTCGTTAGTTCGTTGATTTAAAATTGCGTTAATTAATAACGGATCCACCCAGCCATCCTTGTTGTGTACGCCGGAGTAGGCATGTAGTGACACTAAATTATTGTTGGCAAGTTGCCAAAGTGTACTTGCATTATCAGTGGTTACGCCACCACCAATAACAATTTCTATATGATCATTGGCGTGGCTAATGATTGTTTGTAAATGATTAAGACCTTGCATAACGCCTTTATCATCAGTCCATTTAGTGCCATTTGTGAGGATACGATCAATGCCCAGTTCAGTTAATAGGCCAATTGCCTGTTCGCTGTCTTCTATACAATCAAAAGCGCGATGAAATGTCGTTGCTAAATTATATTTATGTGCGCAGGCAATAAGCGCTGTGGTAGCTGCGATATCAACGTCATTGGCGTTTAGCGCACCAAAAACAACACCGGTAGCACCTGCGTGCGCCGCGTGTGCTATTTGTGTAAGCATTAGCTTCAGTATTGTTGCATCAACAATAAATTGATTCGCAACAGGTCGTATCATGATAAGCAACTCGCCTTCTGAGGGCATTGCATGAGCTGCAATAGTCATTGCTGTTGCACTAGGAGTGAGACCTTCAAGTTGCATTGTGCTGCAAAGTTCAATTCTAGAGGCGCCAGCTGTAAATGCGGTTTTTACATTATCAGCTAACTGAATATGACTATCTGCGTTTAAACAGACTTCTAAATTTTTACGCATTGTTTCGTTCCAAAATACCAGCGATGTTGTTAACAATAAAATATTTAATTATATTAGATTATAATAAAATAAATAAAATTCATTTGTAAATCATGTTCTTATTTTTGTTTTTTTACTTTTCATGAATATGGGAAGTGTTTTTATATGCCATTAATTTAAGTTGACGACTATAAACTAGCTCAGCACTAATTGGATCTTTTTTTAACCTTAACGCCGATTTTGTTCTAGAGGCAACCGAATTTCTATTATCACTTTCTTCGACAGAACCCTATTCTTGAAAAGCAGTTTAACAAGCTATTAACTCAGATATGAAACGCCTTAAAGTTTATTGGCACGGATTATCGTGGGTTTTAAGTTACTAAGTACAATCAATAGCACACAATAATACTGGAGATAAACATGACCAATAATAATAACAGTCGTGAATCGGCGGGTCTTGCTCGGCGATTTAAGAAATCTGCATTGCTTCTAGCGGTGATGGCAAGCTGTAATGGCGCATACGCACAAGATCAACAAAATGAACAAGAAAGCGATCTAGAAGTAATAGAAGTCAGGGGGATTCGCGCCTCGATGGCAGAAAATTTAGCGATTAAGCGACTGTCCAATTCGATTGTTGATGCAATCACCGCAGAAGATATAGGTAAATTTCCAGATAAGAATGTGGCCGATTCTTTACAACGAGTACCTGGTGTTGTGATATCTCGCAGTGGTGGTGAAGGCGAGAATGTTAGTATTCGTGGGTTGTCATCTGATTTAACCCTCACTCAACTTAACGGTAATTTTATTGCTTCATCACCGGGTTCTCCATCTCGTTCTTTTAGCTATTCTTTACTGCCTTCGACTATGGTGCAATCGGTTGAAGTTTTTAAATCATCGGAAGCTCGCTTAGATGAAGGCGGTGTAGGTGGTACGGTTATTCTAAATAGTCGTACGCCATTGGATATGGATGCAAACTCTGGTGCATTTAATGTTGAATACACTTATGCTGATGTAACAAAAGAGTATGAGCCTAATTTTAGCGGTGTGTATTCTTGGAAAAATGAAGATGAAAACGTTGGCTTTTTACTCGGTTATACTAAGCAAGATCGTACTAACCGCTCTCTGACTGGAGATATGTCAGGCGGAGGTGGTTGGCGATGGGCAACGGGGAGCGAGCAGCCAGCAACTGATGTAAATGGCAATGAAATTACTGACAGTACTCGGCGTTTTGGGGCGTTAGAAGATGCGTATGGTAATTCCTATGATGGTGTATGGGCACCGCAAGTTGCCGGTGTGGGCATTACTGAGGAAAAGCGCGAACGTGTTGGTGTGCAAGCGACAATGCAATGGCGACCAACAGATAATTTAGAGCTGACATTTAATCACTTTCACTTTGAATTAGGTCAAGATAGAACTACTTCACAACTGATGATCCCTGAATGGAAATATAACCCTGACTATTTAACCGGTGTAATACTTGATGAAACGGGCTCTATTGTTACTGGAATGGATTTCACCAGTGGTGCAGGCGGTAGTGAAGGCAATTTAGAGTTTCCTTGGATCATAGGTAGTTATACAAAAGAAAAAGATACTTCAGATACGTATGACTTTGCATTTGAATATGCAGGTGATGTCTTTGACCTTAAAGGCAAATTTGGTCGTACGAAGGCAAGCGGTGGGCCATCGGAGTCATTTAATGCAGCGTATAAAAGCGGTCAGCCTGGCAGTCGTAGTGATTCAGGAAAAAATGAAAATGCGGCATCGTTTGCAGGTTGGCGCTTAGGTGAACGTGTTTCTTTATATGCAGATCCAGCATTACTTGCGAATTTACAAGCAGGTATTGCAGGTGATCCTGATCCAGGTTCAACAGGCTCAAGTTTCATTGTCAGTGACTTAAAAGAAGACTATGGTCAACTTGATTTAGATTACCATGTTGCTTATGGCATAGTTGATACATTGCGTGTGGGAGTTAAGCATCGAAAAGCAAGTCTGCATCGGGAAACCAATAATACATTTTTTATTACTCAAGATGGTGCCGATCGCATTGCTAGTGGGGAACTTGATCCATTCAGTCAAGGTGCAATAGATGAAGTTGCCTATCAGTGGATTGGTGGCATGCCAAACCTTGAGGACGTATTAAATAAAGAATCGGAACAAAATATTGCGGGTGGGTTTGAAGTTAATACTATGCCGAGTATTAATTGGCAGCAATATCGGGATATTGTTACTAATGAATATGTTAAATATACACGCCGTGAACCCGATTTTGTTTTTGATATTGAAGAAAAAATAACAGCTGCTTATCTTCAAGCTGATTTTTCGTTTGGTGATTTTCGCGGCAATGTCGGCGTTCGTTATGTAGAAACGCAAACACAAATTATGTCTTCAGACAAAATAAACTACTTTTTAGATGATATAAATGATGCGACCGGTGAAGATATTCTTGGTGATGAGCGTTTGGTTGATGTTGAAACTACCACATTACGCACTGTCAAAGATGACAGATTCCTACCTAGCTTAAATTTAGTCTGGGAAGCGAGTGATTCTCTGGTTATCAGAGCCGCAGCTGCCAAAACTATGTCACGCGCACCTTTTAATGATTTAGGTGCACCGGAACAATTAACCTTCATATCACAAGAGTGGGCTGACGACCGACTCGAATTTAGAGGTAACCCAGTTGATCAAGGTTGGAGTGGATCGGGTGGTAATAAAGCATTACAGCCATTTGAATCTGTGCAACTCGATTTATCAGCTGAATATTATTATGGAAATGGTTCAGCGGTTGGCATCGCATTATTTAATAAGGACGTTGATAATTTCATAGTGCCTTTGATCATTACTTCAGAACGTCCATTCGATGGTTTTACAAATCCTTTTACTGGCGTTGAAATTGTTCCAGCTGGAGACATCACAGTAACACCATTTACCACCACTGCAAATGGTACTAATGCCACTTCTCGCGGAATCGAATTATTTGCTCAACATGCTTTTGATAATGGTTTTGGTATCAATGCTAACTATACCCTCAATGATACTAATCAAGCTGATGTCAGTGTTGATGGTGAAAAAGTAGGTGAATCAGCCTTAGTGGGCAGTGCCGATGATCAATTCAACTTTTCAGCTTACTTTGAAGACGATAACTACAGTGTTCGGGCATCTTATAACCGCCGTGGGAAAATGGCCTTAGGATTAGCTGATGGCTTAACTGTATCCCAAGAACCTTATCAACAAGTTGATTTAAATGCGTCATACAGCGTGATGGAAAATTTAGTGCTCTCGGCATCGGTTATTAATTTAACAAAAGAAGAGTCACGAACATTCTATGGTGATGATAGTAAAGCGCGACTTCGCAGTAGCAGCTATAGCGGTCGCCGGTATTATGCTGGACTAACCTATCGGTTTTAATTGTTAAGGTTTGGCTAAAACGTTTTATCAACAGGCTAACTAAGCACTTGTTAAAAAGAGTTTTTACGTACTCAGTGACAAGTTATAACCGTTTAATAAAACAAAATGAATACGGTTAGTTAGCGTGTTATCAACAGCTGATTTTAAAAGGCAAAATTATGAATACACTAAATATATTTAAACTTGTAGGGACCTCACTTTTAACTGCAAGTTTACTTAGCGCATGTGGTGGATCAAGTAATGACCCAAAAGTAGATAATGTACCAGTAACACCTGATGTTACACATGCTGAAATTGCAGGGACAATAATCAAAGGTGTTTTATCAAATGCAGATATCGCCGTTACTGCGCTCAATGGTAGTAATTTAACAATAAACAGTGCCAGCAATACCGATCAAGAGGGCCGCTTTTTTATTGAATTAAGCAGTGAGGCAGGTTTTGGGATCAATTCCACCGTAAAACTTAATATTTCAACCACGGATAGTTCTACAATGCAATGTGATGCGCTGCGCTGTGGTGATGCTGAATTTACACAATTAACCAGTGGTGCAGCAATTGCTGGGAGTGTATTTTCAACGTTAGGGCAATTAACGGTACCTTATGGCAATGATGCCGATGGTGTTGCAGACACAACTTTGCAAGCCAACGCATTAACAACTTTGGCGACTCAACTTGTAGAGCAACAAATTGCTGATGGTCGAAATGTATCAACTGCAGAGTTAATGGCATTAGCACAGGCGCAAATGTCTGCGTTGTTGTTGCGAACTATGGGTTGGCAAACGGGCAATACTAATGTTTTTAACATGGCAGTGATAAGTGCTGACAAGCTCGACAACTTCATACTAGGTGAAAGTTGTGAAGAAAATGATAGCGCAGAACAAGTATGCTCAACGCAATATGCAGATGAGGCAATAATTAAACTATCGTTGTTAAATGCTTCTTTTGCACAGTTTAGTGAATCTGATAATTTAAAATCAGTGATGGATAATGCGCAGCAGAATATTAGGGCTGCACTAAACGATGACGCAGATGCGCTAGCTGCCTTTCGTCAGCGTATTTATGATGCCATTAGCAGTCACCCTCTAATCACTGAACTAGGCTTAACTGCAGATTCGATAGTTGATCTGTCATTACCGCTTTTTGATGAAGCATTATCAACAGGCCCACTTCAAGAAATCACCACACAAGAGAACTTAACTGGTGCAGTATTTACAGCTAGAAACGCAATTAGTGATGCTGAAAGTGCAGCTAAAGCCTTTGATAATAACCTAGATACTAAATGGCTTGATCATAATGATTGGTTGGGGGCACCAAGTGAAGCATCACCTTCATGGATACAAGTTGATTTTGCAAAGCCACAGGCTGTAAATAGTGTATTCATTACCAGTGCTAACGATGCGCCAGAGCGAGACCCAGAGAATTTTACCATATTGGGGTCTAATGATGGTGGAAAAAGTTGGTTTGAGCTTGCAAATATTATTGGTGCATCATTCGAGGATCGGCTTTCTCGCCAAGAATTTAGCTTCGTTAATGGACAAAAGTACCTTAGTTATCGATTTAATATTACAAAAAATAAAAACAATGATGGGTTAGTGCAAGTTTCGGACATTCAGATGGTAGGCCCTGTTTTTACAAGTGTTGATCATACTGATATTACCAGCGGTACTACCAGTGCTAGTAATAGTATTGGGGATGCAGAAAATGCAGATAAAGCATTTGATAATGACCCTACAACAAAGTGGTTAGATCACAATGATTGGCAGGGGGCTCCAACTGAAGACAAGCCATCATGGATACAGATGGACTTTGTAAGTCCTGTAGCCGTGGATCAGTTAGTAATTGTCAGTGCTAATGATGCGCCTGAACGTGACCCAGAAAACTTTGCTTTACTAGCTTCTAACGATGATGGCACCACGTGGCAAAAACTTGCAACTTGGGTAGGAGAATCATTCGACTCTAGAGCACAGCGCAGAGCGTTTTCTTTTTCTAATCAACTAGCATTTAGTAGTTATCGTTTAGAAGTGACCAAAAATAAGAATAATGATGGTTTATTACAAATAGCTGATATCGATTTAATTGGCCCTGAATTGCCAGGAGAAGATCATAGTAAAGTTGCAGGAGCAAGCTACAGCGCACGTAATAGTATCAGTGATAGTGAAGGTGCAGCGCAAGCATTTGATAATAATGTAAATACCAAATGGCTTGATCATAACGATTGGCAGGGACCACCAACTAATGCTGATCCAGCTTGGTTGCAAGTTATTTTACCGCAAGCAAAAGCAGTTAATACACTGACACTCACAAGTGCAAGCGATGCCCCTGAGCGCGATCCTGAATCATTTACTTTAATGGCATCGATGGATGGTGAAAACTGGTTGGATATCGGTGCATGGGTCGGCGAAAGTTTTGATCAGCGCCTAGAAAAAAGAACGTTTCCTGTGGCAAATACACTCGCGTATAGCCACTACCGACTTGCTGTAACTAAAAATGCCAATAATGATGGTTTAGTACAAATTGCCGAAGTTGGTTTAATTGGTCCTGACTATGCTTTTAAAGATCTAACTTCACTTACCGGTAGTGTATTTAGTGCCCGCTTTAGTATTGGTGATGCAGAAAGTGCAGATAAAGCATTTGATGGTGATATACAGACCAAATGGCTGGATCATAATGATTGGCAAGGAGCGCCAACAGAAGAAAATCCAGCATGGATCCAAGTTGATTTTAGTGATCCGCAAACGGTCAGCGGTCTTGCAATAACCAGCGCCAATGATGCACCTGAACGAGACCCTGAGAACTTTAGTTTATTAGGTTCAAATGATGGAGGCCAAACCTGGACTGTTGTTTCATCATGGTTAGGCGAAAGCTGGGATGAGCGTTTACAACGTCGTTCATTTGAATTCAATAATGGTTTTGCTTTTTTAAGCTATCGTCTTAGCATTAGCAAAAATGCAAATAATGACGGATTACTACAAATTGCCGAAATCGAGTTACTCGGATTAGAAAAATAATTTTAATTACTTACAGGTCAGAGGGCTATCCCTCTGGCCTTATTTTTAATGATTCTGAGTGGGACTTTAAATAAAGCTGCAACGATATTACTAAAATGAATAACTAGGATTTAGTCATGAATAGTAAAAGACAATTTTTAAGACAATCGATAACCGCTGTACTAGCCGTAGGAGCGAGTACACTGACGGCAAAAGTATTGGCTCAAAAACAGGTCGTTAATAAATCAATTAAAAGCTTAAATTCGCAACTTAAACCCATAGTGGTCTCAACGTGGCAACATGGTATAGCGGCTAATAAAGCCGCGTGGCAGGTACTTGCTGAGCATGGTAAAGCCATTGATGCTGTGGAAGCCGGTGTGCGAATTCCTGAAGCAGACCCAAATGTGATGACAGTAGGATATGGTGGTTACCCTGACAGAGAAGGCAACGTTACTCTCGATGCCTGCATTATGGATGAAAATCAAAACTGTGGCGCAGTTGCATTTTTACAACACATTAAGCATCCCATCTCGGTTGCCCGGTTAGTGATGGATAACACCCCGCATGTGATGTTAGTAGGTGAGGGGGCGCTGCAATTTGCTAAATCACAAGGGTTTATAGAAGAAAACTTATTAACTCCGCAAGCCAAAAAGGCCTGGCAAGATTGGCTGGTGGAATCAAAATATGCGCCCGTGATCAATATTGAAAACCACGACACAATCGGCATGTTAGCGCTTGATAGTAATGGCGATTTATCTGGGGCGTGTACCACTAGTGGCGCGGCCTTTAAAATGTCAGGCAGAGTAGGTGATTCGCCCATTATAGGTGCCGGTTTGTACGTTGATAATGAAGTCGGTGCTGCAACGGCAACGGGCATGGGCGAGTTAATGATAAAAACGGTAGGCTGCCATTTAGTAGTTGAAATGATGCGCCAAGGTATGACACCTACTCAAGCGTGTAAGGCCGCAGTTGAGCGAATTGCCCATAAGCTGGGTGATTATAAACAGTTTCAAGTCGGTTTTTTAGCCTTGAGTAAATCTGGTGAATATGGCTCTTATTGTATTCAACCTGGTTTTAATTATGCAGTTACCTCAAAGGCAGGAAGTAAATTACTTGATTCGGCGAGTATTCTTTAAGTGCCGAATTAAAGAGTTTAAATAATGCGTGGTATTTTTTTAAATATGTGCAGCAAACTATAGAATTTTATTTATCATAATGTCCTTTGATTGATACCTATAGCTAGACTAACAATCAACGACTGAGCTTTTTGTAACAGGCAATGATGTTGAACAGGAGTAATTTGAACATTAAATAAAGTAATAAAATGTGAAAAGGGCGCTCTAATAGCGCCCTTTTAGTTATTTCTTTTCTTTCTCTTCGTCAGGTAAAGTGACGTTGAGCTCTAATACCGCTAAGTCATCTTCGTTTTGATCGAATTGGACTTGAACCGCGTCATTACTGATGTTGACGTATTTACGGATAACATCAAGAATATCCTGTTTTAATTGTGGTAAGTAATCAGGTGTACCACGCTGTGAGCGCTCATGCGCAACAATGATCTGCAATCGCTCTTTTGCTAGTGACGCTGTATTTTTCTTTTCTGAGCGGAAGTAGTCAAGTAGTGACACGTTAACCTCCAAATATCCGTTTGAACAAACCTTTCTTTTCTACATCTAAGAAGCGAAATTCGACTGTTTCACCTAATAAGCGATTAATTGCATCGGCATAAGCTTGCCCAGCATCAGACTCTGTATCTAATATAACTGGCTGGCCTGAGTTTGATGCACTTAATACCGCTTGTGATTCAGGTATTACACCTAACAATTCGATAGAAAGAATATCTTGCACATCTTCAACTGACAGCATTTCACCTTTAGCTACTCGCTCTGGGTTATAACGAGTCAGTAATAAATGTTCTTTTATGTTTTCAAGCCCTTCTTCAGCACGTTTAGATTTGCTATGCAAAATACCTAAAATACGGTCTGAATCGCGAACTGATGATACTTCAGGGTTCGTTGTTACAATTGCTTCATCAGCAAAGTACATCGCCATCATAGCGCCGGCTTCAATCCCTGCTGGCGAATCACAGACGATATAATCAAAGTCTTTTTTCAGCTCGTTTAATACGCGTTCAACACCTTCGCGAGTTAAAGCATCTTTATCGCGAGTTTGTGAAGCAGGTAATAAAAATAATTTATCTACCCGTTTATCTTTGATAAGTGCTTGATTTAAATTTGCTTCACCGTTTATAACGTTAACAAAATCATAGACAACGCGACGTTCACAGCCCATGATCAAATCAAGGTTACGTAAACCGATATCAAAATCTATAATGACTGTTTTATAGCCCTTAAGTGCTAAACCTGTGCCAATTGCTGCACTTGATGTAGTTTTACCTACACCACCTTTACCTGACGTAACGACAATGACTTTTGCCATAAGATTTATCCTTTAACCAAAGCTGAAATTTCTAATGATTCATTTTTTTGTTGGATTTGTGCAGCGTTGCCCCAGAACTCACCTTGCAGAGAATCGCTGATCCAGTAGTTGCCATTGATAGAAACAAGTTCTGCTTCTAATTTTTGGCAAAAAATACGTGCTTCGTTGTAACCTTGTGCGCCTGCTATTGCACGACCACGTAATGTGCCATAAATATGTACATTGCCATCAGCAATCACTTCTGCACCATGGCTTACCGCACCAATAACGATTAGGTCACGGTCTTTAGCATACACTTGTTGACCAGAGCGCACTGTGCCATTGATAACTTGGGCAGGTAAGTAAACTGTTTTCTCAACAATTGAAGTATTACTCTGCTTTGTAACAGGTTCACTCTTAACGTCTTGTGAATAATTTAAAACTGAGAGCCCAGCGGCTTTGGCTTGCGTATGTTGCTCATCAGAGCCATTACAGACTCCAACAGCATTAAAGTTCATTCGTTCTAATAAAGACTTTAGATGAACAAAATCAACAAGATTATTTTTTATCTCAATTAAATTAACAACAATAGGAGCACCCTCAAAAAAACGAGGGGCTTGGGCAATTTTTATATACAGTTGCTCAGCTAACAGGTTTATATCAGTACTATAAAGATGTAAAACTGATAACGTAAAAAGATTCCCTTTTAGCTCAAAAGTTTGGTCCGACATACACGCTCAATTGAATAGTGTGATCAGAAATCAATTTTAGATAAACGCAGGCTGAATAAGGCCTGTGTTTATATGGATAAGGTGAAATTTCTAATCTAATTTTTCTAACTTATTATGACTCTCATGTTATAGTGTGCAGCACTGTTAAGCAAGATTTTATAGGGTCATAATGCTGACTGCGGTATATAAAAGTAAGAAAAAAGCGGATACCTTCCTTTTCGTAGAAAAAAGAGATGATTTTAGCAAGGTACCGGAACCTTTAATGGCTATGTTCGGTCAACCTCATTACGTAATGTTAATTAATTTAGCAAAACGAACGCATTTAGGCGGGGCTGATTTAAGTTTGGTTGAGAAATCATTAACTGATGTCGGGTTTTATCTCCAGTTACCGCCACCTGAAGCTAACTTACTAGCTGAGCATAGAAAACAAAATGGAGTTGATAGTGACTAAACATATAATGACTAAATTGGCTGCAATTTTATGTAGTGCCTGTATCAGTACATCGGCACTGGCCAAGACCCAAGCACAATTTGATGAATATGTTGCAGGTTTAAAACAAGAAGCAGCACAAAAAGGCTACGATAGTCAATTAATTGAAGATGCCTTCGCTACAGCACACTTTAAAGAAAAGGTAATTTCTGCTGATAAAAATCAGCCTGAAGTTAAAGAAACCTTAGAGACTTACTTACCAAAGCGTGTGCCACAATGGAAAATTGACCGCGCACGTAAACTATACGCTGAAAATAAAGATATTTTAGAACAAATTGCAGCCGAGTACGGCGTGCAAGCTCGCTTTATTGTTGCGTTATGGGGCCTTGAAAGTAATTTTGGTAAAATCCAAGGTGGTCACAACGTTATTTCATCGGTAGTCACGCTGGCTTTTGATGGCCGTCGCGAAACTATGTATAAAAACCAACTATGGGCCGCGCTTGATATTTTAAAGGAAGGGCACATTACTTTAGATAAATTCAAAGGTTCATGGGCAGGTGCAATGGGGCAAACGCAATTTATGCCAACCTCATTTAATGCCTACGCGGTAGATTATGATAAAGATGGTCGAAAAGATATTTGGACCACCCAAGTTGATGCCTTTGCATCAATAGCTAACTATTTAAAGCAAGCTGGCTGGAATAGTGATCTTACTTGGGGTCGTCAAATTAAGTTACCACAGAGCTTCGAACCTAGCTATGTATTGCAACGTGGAACTAAAACACGTACTCAATGGTTAGAGTTTTGGGCTGATTCAGAGCGTTCGTTAGCTGATTGGCAAGCTTTAGGTGTACGTAAAATGGATGGTACTGATTTACCAGCCGTAGATGTAACGGCGGCATTGGTTATGCCTGATGATATGAATGGCCGTATGTATTTAGCTTATGATAATTACAAAGCGTTAATGCATTGGAACCGCTCATATTACTTTGCCACCAGCGTTGGTTACTTATCAGACCGCATAGGTTATCCAGCGATTTAATAAGTAATTAGGTGCTAGGCTCTAGGTAATTAGGTACTAGGGCGTTTACAGAAAGCGCGAGTTTATCTCGCGCTTTGCTTTGTAAAAAATGTATAAACTTGCAAGGGTCGGTAGGCTTTAAGTTGTATGTCCGGAGTTAAACTTGACTGCGTAGGTTGGGTAGAGTGCAGCGAAACCCAACGAAAAATCCTCTGTAAACCTGAACTAATAAACTGCATTAATTAATAAGCGTTATATTTATTCTGTGTTGTGTTTAAAAGCTTGTTATAACTACTTTTTCACCAGCTTCAAATTATAAAAATTATCTCTTATAAACTTATAAAGCCTTAAATCAGGCCCATGTTCTATTAAATCTTTAATAGGCAAAGTCCACTCATCAAAACCTTTCATTTTAATAACCAATATGTGCATCTCAGCTTCATCTGCATTACTACCTGTGACAGCACGCTTATGGCCAATTTCATAACGCATGGATTCTAGTAAGTCTTTATGGATAACATCAGTACCGAATACGCCATCTCTAATATGTAGTCTACCTTTGCTAATCCATGCTGCTGGTTTAGTTCCATTTTTAAACCAAAATATGAATGAAGCTAAGTAGCAGAGAATAATAATTGATAATGAATAAACCCATTCAAACTCAAGTTCTGCAAGTAAAAGTACCACGAAAATCATTGGTGATAGAGAGGCTAAAAATATCTGAAAATAATCTCGATTTCGAGGTAATATCATAATTAAATTTAACACCATTCCTTAGATAGTCTAGCGGCTCAACCTTCCTATTCGGGTAATTGGCAACACACTAATTATTTTAAATCGTGATAATTCCAGCAATAACTACTTTTGTAAACAGTTAATTAAACTAACTGGAATTATGGCTTGTAATTTTGCAACAAAACAACGGTGAATAAAGCTATCGGAAAAATCGCAATCTGTATTTACTTGTTACCTAACAGGTACAAGTTATCTTTTTTATTTACCACAAAGGTGCTTAGCGCTGCACCGAGTAAAAATTTTTGGACTTTTATTTACTTCTCGGTGAACTCGGTGTGCTCTGTGGTTAATTTCTTTAGTAACTAGCAACCTAACAAACCGCGTTTCAATAATGTAGTCAGGATTGTCAAAATGATGCCAACATGAGATTAAATTAGGTATTTGTCTGGCTCTAACTAGCACAACTTATCTTTTTATTCACCACAGAGAACACAAAGGCGCTTCGCGCTGCACAGAGTAAGAATCTTTGAACTCTTATTCACTCCTCGGTGAGCTCTGTGGTTAATTTCTTTAGTAACTAGCAACCTAACAAACCGCGTTTCAATAATGTAGTCAGGATTGTCAAAATGATGCCAACATGAGATTAAATTAGGTATTTGTCTGGCTCTAACTAGCAC
>NZ_JACJEI010000013.1:0-133595 GCF_014163985.1 Pseudoalteromonas sp. SR41-4
CGCAAACTCGCAAACTCGCAAACTCGCAAACTCGCAAACTCGCATTGGCTCAATTATTGCATTGTTAATAATATTATTAATCACTGTGTCAAATTGCTGATGGATACTAATCATCTCGATAAACAAAACTTCTTTGATTTAGGCAATCTTAATACGTTACGTCAAGATGCCTTAAAAAGTGGTGCCTCGCCTGAAGCATCGAAAGAAGCGCTAAAAAAAGCAGCGGCACAATTTGAATCTATTTTTACGCAGATGCTTCTTAAAAGTATGCGTAAAGCAAATGAAGCGTTTGAAGACGAAGACAGTCCTTTTAATTCCAGTGGTGTAAAGTTTTTTGAAGAAATGCATGATCAACAGTTATCAGTTGATTTATCTTCAAAAGGGTCATTGGGTTTAGCCGATCTCATAGTGCAACAACTTTCTCCTGATGGAAAAAACTTTACCCCTAGTTCAGTGCTGCGTACTGTTGATGATTTTACCAGTGATCAGCGTGCAACAGGTACGAATACTGAAAACACGGCTGACACCAAGGCTGTTAATAGCAGCCCATCAATAGCGCAAAAACCTCAGTTTGAAAATGCAGAAGATTTTATTAGTAGTGTTTGGGAGCATGCAAAAACAGCAGCTGAAAAAATTGGTTTGAACCCTGCTGTGATTGTTGCACAAGCAGCTCTTGAGACTGGTTGGGGTAAGCATATTATTAATAAAAGTGATGGCAACAGCAGCTTTAACTTATTCAATATCAAATCAGATAGAAGCTGGCAGGGTGAGAAAGCCAATAAAATGACACTCGAATTTGAGCAAGGTACACCAGTAAAAAGACAAGCCAGCTTTAGAGCATATGATTCGATTAAAGACAGCGTGAATGACTTTGTGCAGTTTTTAACGGAAAACCCACGCTACCAAGAAGCATTACAAAATACCGCAAAACCGGCCGCTTTTTTAGACTCTTTACAAAAAGCAGGTTATGCCACAGACCCCAATTATGCCGAAAAAATTAAGCAAGTACTTAATCGTACAGAACTTAAAACACTGGCGACAACATTGGTTCGCCAAGGAGTAAATTAAGATGTCGTTTAATTTATTAGACATTGCAAATTCAGGCGTTCGCGCTAATTCAGAATTGCTACAAACGACGAGTAAAAACATTGCCAATATAAATACAGTTGGTTATGTACGTGAGCGTACAGAGCATATGACCATGATCGACAATCAAGTTGGTCGTGGTGAAACATATCGATTATTGAATGAATTTGCTCAAAAGCAGCTCAATCGCGATACTTCAAATAAAACCTTTTTTGATCAATTTGTTACAGAAGCAGGCCGGGTTGATAGCTTGTTTTCTCAAGAATCCAATAGCTTATCGAGCAGTATGAATTCGTTATTCAACAATGTGCAGGAAAGCTTAAATCAGCCATCATCAACAGTTGCACGTTCGTTGGTTATGACAGATGCAGAAAATTTGATTGATCAAATGGATCGTTTGTCAGGCATTGTATTTGATCAAAAAAACATCGTGAATGAGCAGTTAGAAATTTTTTCTGATGAAGCGAATACATTGATTCAAAATATTAGCAGTTTGAATAAGCAAATAGCTACGGTAAATGGTACGCGTAATGAGGCAAACTCAAGCACCATGTATAACGAGCGAGACCTTGCTATTCGTAAGTTATCGGAATTAATAGATGTAGAGACTCTTGATGGCCCCAACGGTGAAAAGCTGGTATTTATGGGGACCGGTGAATCACTCGTAATGCAAGACGGCGCATTTAATTTGTTTTCGATGGCGGGTGATCCGGATCCTAATTTTAAAGAGTTACGTTTAGATATAAATGGCGGCAAAGCTGTGCCGCTTGATGTTGATGTAAGTAAACTTAAAGGTAAGATTGGTGGGTTACTAGCATTTCGTGATGATATTTTAGTGCCAGCACAAAACCAGCTTGGTCAAATGGGGCTTGCAATTGCTGATGCTTTTAACCAACAAAACCGTTTAGGGATGGACGGCAACGGTGAACTTGGTGGGGACATTTTTACAATTCCAACGGTTGGCGGTTACGCCTATCAAGCTAATACAGGTAACTCAAGCATGACGGCTACCCTAGAGCCTGGTAAAGGCAGTGAAATTCCTGCTAGTGACTTTATTGTTACTTATACCAGTGGTACAACGGTAGAAATACAACCTGTCGATAATAAAGGTGAACCATTAGGCTCTCCCTCAACCGCCAATATAGTTGCTGGCGTTATTGATTCATCGACTATGACCGGTGGGGAATCTTTTGGTTTACAATTAAATGTTACAGGAACCGGTAATGTTGGCGATCAATTTGCTGTAAAACTTAATGCAGAGGCTGCATCGAGTTTAACACTTGCCACCGATAGGCCTGAATCGTTAGCGCTTGCTTCACCAATCCGTACGGCAGACAACATAAACAACACTGGCAATGCCAATATTTCAGTAGGTAGTGTAAGTAGTGTGACTTCAGGTGGTTTTACAACTACGACACCTCCGAATCTTGCTAATGGCGATATCACGATAGTGAAAACTGCTAACCCAGATGAATACACAATATCAGATGGGGTCAATACAAGTACTTTTACAGTCACTCCGCCTGCTGAAAATATGCTTTCACAAGCTGGGAATGGTTTCGAATTATATGGCTTTGACTTTAATATTGAAGGCATTCCAGCAACAGGCGATAGTTTTACACTGGAGTTTAATGAAGGTGGTTTTGATGATAACCGCAATGGCTTAATGTTGGCTGGGTTACAAAGTGGTGAGTTAGTTCGGCAAAATGTGACCACAACTTCAACTGCAGATAATCATAAAACATTTAATCAAGCCTATGCAGGGTTAGTTACTGATATTGGTGTTGTAACCAATCAAGCGAAGACTAATGGCGCTGCTTTTGAGGCATTAGCTCAACAGTCTGAAGCCTGGTATGAGTCACTCTCGGGAGTAAACCTTGATGAAGAAGCAGCCAATTTATTGCGTTTTCAACAATCTTATGCGGCGTCTGCACAAGTGCTATCAACAGCCCGTACAATTTTTGATACTTTACTTAATGCTGCGAGGTAATTATGCGTTTATCTAATAATTTGATGTACCAAAACAGTGTTAATTCGATTTTGAATAATCAGCAAAATGTCAATAAAGCACAAGAGCAAGTTAATACCCAAAAGCGAGTGCTTACAGCTTCAGATGATCCATCGGCAACAGCACGGGCGTTACTGTATACCGATCGTATACAAGCGAATGAGCAATACAGTAAAAATATTACTATGCTGACGAGTCGTTTAAATACCCAAGAAAGTGTACTTGAGAATATTAAAGGTTCGCTTGAAAAAGCACATACATTAGCAATTCAAGCTGGTAATGGTGTTTATACAGATATAGATCGTGAAGGTATTGCTGAAGAGATTAAATCTATACAAAGTAGTGTGCTTGATTTAATGAATGCTAAAACTGAAGATGGGAAGTATATATTTTCAGGCTATCAAGATAATACCCAAACCTATTCGCTTGATTCTTCAACTGGCAAATATGTTTATGGTGGCGACCAAGGCCAGCATAAAATTAAAGTAGCAGAAGGAGTTGAAATTAAATCCAGTGATAATGGGGTTGATACGTTTGAAAAGGTCAATGCACGTTTAGACGTCGCCTCGAATGATGGTGTTGCATCAGGAGGGATCACTAGTGCAAAAGTGTATGTGCGTGAACAAGCTCAGTTTGACTCTTTTCATAAAGCAAATTATAACGCTGATCCTGCTGCCGCAGTCGGAGCAAATACGTTTAATATTATAACGACAGCAGGTACACCTAATACTTATCAGGTTGAACAAGGTGGAAGTGTGATCAGCTCTGGCAGCTTTGAGGGATCACAAATTAAATTTGCAGGGTTGGAAATCGACATTAGCCCCGTGGCAAATGGGCAGGTAGACTTTACTTTAGAAGCACCGCAAAAAGAAAATATTTTAAACACCTTAAGTGATTTGATCGCAGGACTGACTGATCCAACAATTAGCCAAGAAGATTATGAGCAAGTATTGGCAGCGGCCATGATCCAGATCGACAATAGTAAAAATCAGGTCTCTTTAACGCAGGCTGGTTTAGGTGGGCGGTTAAATACAGCTGAAAAAATCACGCAATCTAATAGTGACCTTGATGTAAATAACAAATCTTCTCGTGCAGATTTAATTGAACTCGATATGGCTGAGGCCATTACTGAACTCACGAAGCAAGAAACTGCACTACAAGCCTCGCAGGCAACTTTTGGCCGCTTGGCTAAATTATCACTGTTCGATTACTTATAAGTAAGTAAAGGAGTAAGGCAATATATTGCCTTACTCTCGTATTTCTCCAGCCTTTTAAGATCATCTCCTTACTATTTAACAGCTTAATAATTTCCTGAAGAAAAAGACCTGTACAATAATCTTTTATTCGTTTAATGGAATTCATTAATTAAACAATTTAAAAATTCATTAAATTACAAGAGCTTAAAAAATAAAGTTAAAAAAATTAAAAAAAAGCTAAAGGATTTTTTTGCTAGACCGATAACTTAATTAACCAAGCAAAGCGTTGTAAATAACAACCACTGCTTAATCTAGTAAGTTTGAGAGTAAATGATAAGTTTACTTCTGGAGAGATATCATGGCTTTATATGTAAATACAAATGTTAGCGCGTTAAACGCACAAAGACAATTAAATAATTCTGGTAATGCACTGGATACATCATTCCAACGTTTATCATCAGGTTTTCGTATTAACAGTGCGAAAGATGATGCGGCTGGCCTACAAATTTCTGACCGTTTAACATCACAAATTAACGGTTTGAACCAAGGTAACCGTAACGCGAACGATGGTATTTCACTAGCACAAACAGCTGAGGGTGCATTAGACGAAGTAACATCAATGTTCCAACGTATCAGAACATTATCACAGCAAGCAGCTAACGGCTCAAATACTGATGAAGACCGTTTAGCGGTGCAAGAAGAGATTCGCTCATTATCTGAAGAAGTAAATCGTGTTGCTGCAGATACAACGTTTGGTGGTCAAAACCTTTTAGACGGTTCTTTCTCCGCGAATTTCCAAGTTGGCGCAGATGCTGTACAGAATATCAGCTTTAGTATGGCGTCAGTTGGCGGTACGGCTAACTCAATCGCTGGTAATAACGGTTTTACCATGTCAGGTATTGCAGGGGTTGCCAGTGCGGTAACAGGCGCAAGTTTAAGTGCTACAGCTGGAACAATTAGTTCGCAAGTAGGTTCATCAGCTGATGCTACAGGTTTTGCTGCGGTATTTACAGCAAGCGGCATTAGCGTATCTTCACAAGCGAATGCGCAAGCTGTAATGGCTGGTATGGATTCGCTTATCGCGGTTGTTGATAAAAAACGAGCTGAGCTGGGTGCGGTACAAAATCGTTTTCAGTCAACGATTCGTAACCAATCAAATATCTCAGAGAATCTAAGTGCTGCAAAATCACGTATTAAAGATACTGACTTTGCTCAAGAAACTGCAAACTTAACAAAAATGCAGATTCTACAACAGGCTAGCCAAACAATTCTTAGCCAGGCTAATCAACGTCCACAGGCTGCATTAAGTCTTCTAGGATAATTGGTTGGAAATAGTCAATTAATTGACTAAGAATGTAGCGCCTTTGTTTAATGGGGTATTAACAAAGGCGCTGAAACGGATTGATAAAGCGGAGGCGCTTAAAAATCCTGTATTGTTCTAACATTTGTAAGAACATAAATTATTAAGCATAAAATATGCCAATAATTAAAACCTACTCTCAAACTTATCTTCAAAGGGCCTTATAGGCCCTTTTCTCTTTTTTTCTAATTCAATGCAACTCTATCTATAAAGTTGGCCTAAAGATTGCTCAATACTTATTAAGTTTTTAAATTAACCTGCAAAGTGGCAGTTTATTGCCCCGGGCCAATCTTACTTGGCTGCTGTAACTAGTCACTTTGTCAAAACTCCACTCATTTTAGAGTGGCTTTAATTTGACAGATAAGAAGAGAGTTTATTATGGCTTTATTTGTAAATACGAATGTTAGTGCGCTTAATGCGCAAAGACAGCTTGAAAGAACTGGAAACGACTTAGATACTTCCTTTAAACGTTTATCATCTGGTCTGCGTATTAACAGCGCGGCGGATGATGCTGCTGGTTTACAAATATCGGATCGTTTGCAATCGCAAATCTTGGGTTTAAACCAAGGCAACCGTAATGCGAATGACGGTATCTCGCTGGCACAAACGGCTGAAGGTGCGCTTGATGAAATTACTTCTACATTTCAACGTATCCGAACACTTGCTCAGCAATCAGCAAATGGCTCTAATACAGATGAAGATAGGCTCGCTATCCAAGAAGAGATTAGACAGTTATCTGATGAGGTTAACCGAATTGCCACGGACACTACATTCGGTGGTCAAAATTTATTGGATGGCTCTTATTCTGCAAGCTTTCAGGTTGGTGCTGATGCTGTACAGACTATTGGTTTTAGTATGCAGTCTGTTGGCGATACAGCTAATTCTCTCGCTGCTAATGGTGGTTTTACTATATCAGGTGTTGCCGGTGTTGCTTCAGCCGTGGGTGGTAAAGCACTTTCAACGCTCGCAGCTAATGTAAGCTCAGTTGATGGCGCAACGGCATCAACAACATTAGATTTTTCTTCTGTATTTACAGCTGCAGGTATTAGTGTGTCATCACAAGTAAATGCACAGGCTGTGTTTGCGGGTATGGATTCTCTAATAGCGGTGGTTGATAAAAAACGCGCTGAATTAGGTGCGGTACAAAACCGTTTTCAGTCGACAATACGAAATCAAGCTAATATTTCTGAAAATTTAGCCTCTGCTAAATCAAGAATTAAAGATGCTGATTTTGCAATGGAGACAGCTAACTTAACTAAAAACCAAATTTTACAACAAGCGAGCCAAACAATATTAGGCCAAGCAAATCAAAGGCCTCAGGCTGCATTAAGCTTGTTACAGGGTTAAAATAGTATAACGTTGTTAAAAATTTATAAATAAAGCTAAAGTTTCCGTTTTATCTGACGATAACTGACTTAGAGAACTAAAAATCTAGGACTCTCAGTCTGGAGTAATAACAGGGTAGGGGTATCCCGTTGTTATTCTATTTAAAATGATAAAGCGGAGGCTATTATGGCTTTATATGTAAATACTAATGTGAGTTCATTGAACGCACAGCGCCAGTTGATGAAATCTGGTAACCAGCTCGATACATCCTTTCAACGTCTATCATCAGGTTTTCGCATTAATAGTGCAAAAGATGATGCTGCAGGCATGCAAATATCTAACCGTTTAACTAGTCAAATAAATGGTTTGAATCAAGGTAACCGAAATGCTAATGATGGGATCTCACTTGCGCAGACTGCTGAAGGCGCACTTGATGAGACTACGTCAATGTTCCAGCGTATTCGTACTCTTGCTCAACAAGCTTCAAACGGTTCAAATACAGATGAAGATCGTTTAGCAGTACAAGAAGAAATTCGTTCATTATCAGAAGAAGTAAATCGTGTTGCTGCAGATACAACATTTGGTGGTCAAAATCTACTAGATGGTTCATTCTCAGCTAACTTCCAAGTTGGTGCTGATGCTGTACAGAATATTAGCTTTAGTATGGCTTCTGTTGGTGGCACTGCAAACTCGGTTGCGGGTAATAATGGCTTTACTATGTCAGGTATTGCAGGTGTAGCAAGTGCTGTGACAGGTGCAAGCTTAAGTGCTACTGCGGGAACAATTAGTTCGCAGGTTGGTGCTTCAGCTGATAATACCGACTTTGCAACTGTATTTACAGCAAGTGGTATTAGTGTATCTTCTCAAGCTAACGCACAAGCAGTAATGGCAGGTATGGATGCAATGATTGCAGTAGTTGATAAAAAACGTGCCGAACTCGGTGCTGTACAAAATCGTTTTCAATCAACTATTCGTAACCAATCTAACATTTCAGAAAACTTGAGTGCTGCTAAGTCACGTATTAAAGATACTGATTTCGCTGCCGAAACAGCTAATTTGACTAAATCTCAAATATTACAACAAGCAAGCCAATCTATTTTGAGTCAAGCAAACCAGCGTCCACAAGTAGCATTATCGTTACTAGGCTAGACGGTTAATTAGGTCATTATTGAGATATTGTCTCGATAATGACTTATACTTTGTTTGTATTTTGAAGGAGAGCTACTATGGCTGACTTAGGTGGAATAATTAAATCGAGTGAAAACTTCACCGCTAATTCATCTTTTACAAATAAAAATGAGTTAAACGAAGCAAGTAAAAAAGCAACTGTTGAAAAAGCTGGTACAAAAATTGCTGGTAGAGAGCCCGCACTTGTTGATAATAGTCAGCAACTTGATTCTGAAAGTGAAAGAAAAGCACTGATCGACGAAGTGAAAGAAAACTTAGAGAAATTAAATAAATATATTCCTGTGACGGCAACAAATTTAAAATTTGAATTTGATGAGCAGGGTGATCCACCAATAATTAAAGTGTTTGATAAAACAAGCGAAGAAGTTATTCGTGAAATTCCAACTGAAGAGTTTAGAGAAGTTGCTAAAGCTTTAGATGAATTTGCCGATAAACTAACTAACAAAGGTTTGTTACTAAATCAAACTGTATAATATTTTTTGGAACAGATAGTAGGAGAGAAGTATGCCACTTATAACATCCGCAGGTATTGGATCTGGGCTGGATCTCGAAAGTATCATAACAGCATCTGTTGATGCCGAAAATGTTCCAAAAATGAATGCCTTTGCAAAAAAGGACAAGTCGTTAGAAGTTGAATTATCTTCAATCGGAGAGATCAAGTCTGCGTTATCCAAGCTACAAGACACAATAAAAAAGCTAGCAGATCCTGATAATTTTAATAAACGTATTGCTAATATCACTCAACCAACAAGTGATGACGGTGATCTCGTCTCAGTTACCCCAACAAAAGATATTACGCCTGGTAATTTTAAAATTGAAGTTGTTGCACTTGCTCAAGGCAGTCGTGCAACGTCAAACGATGCCGTACCTCCTTTGTTTACATCTACTGACGATGTGGTCACTGCTTCTGGAGGCACCTTGTCATTTGCTGCTGGAGACAAAAGCTTTGACCTAACTCTTGATGCGGGTGCGACATTAGCTGATTTGCGTGACGCAATTAATGACTCGGATGATAATTTTGGTGTAACAGCAAATATAATAAATACTGGTACTGAGTCAAAGTTGGTTCTTACTTCGAGTGTGAGTGGCGCTGGTAATGACTTGGTAATTACCAATGATAATGCTGAGCTAGACAATGTATCTACAGATGCTAATGGTGGAGCTTCTGGTAGCGGTGGTATTGGTATAACAGCTGGAAATGAAGCAAAAAGTGCAGTTATAAAAGTAGATGGCATAACAATAACAAATGACACCAATACCTTTAAAGATGCTGTACAAGATATGACGATCACTGCTAAACGACAAAGCGTTGATGGAGAGACGGCAAAGTTAGCTGTTAGCTATGACCGTGAGAGCGTTACAACATTAATTGATGAATTTATTGCTAATTATAACAATGCTATAGGGCAGTTAGGTCTGCAATCGAGAGTTGGTAAACCTTTAAATAGCGATGCAACCATTCGTACTTTGAGCTCGCAAATGGTCAATATGCTTTCTACAAATTTAACGGATGCAGGGCCTTTCACAAGTATTTTCGATATTGGCTTGGGTGTTGATAAGAAAGGTTATCTAGAAAAATCAACTTTAGTCCGCAGTTTAAATACAGCAATGGATGAAAATTTTGATGATATCGGAAAGGCTTTTGCTGGTGAAAATGGTGTTGCTAAACAGTTCGAATCTTTTTTAGATAATTACGTAAGTTCAAAAGGCATTTTAAAGCAACGAGAAGATAATTTAAATACACAGGTCACTGATTTAGAAGATGATGTACTAAAGCATGAATTTAGAATGACCGAATTAGAAAGTAGGCTTAGAAAGCAATATGCGGGTTTAGATGTGTTACTGGCGCAAATGCAATCAACACAACAGTACTTAGGAGCGCAGCTTGCGAGCTTACCGGGATTTACAAGAAACAAATCATAAATTAATTTTGATTTAAAAGGGTTTTAATATGTATAACGCCAAAGTAAAAAATTATCAGAAAGAAGCACTCAAGACCCGTGTTGCCGGTGCTGATCGCTATGAAATAATTCAAATGTTAATGGCGGGTGCGATTGAAAAAATGGTGATGTCTAAAGTTGCTATTGAAAGAAAACATATGGAAGCGAAGGCCGAACATTTATCTAAAGCGACTGCTATTATTGAAGCCTTAAGGGGCTGTTTAGATTTTAAAGTTGGTGGTGAAGTGACTGATAATTTATATGCACTTTATTCTTATATGATAGATCGCTTAGTTGATGCAACAATAAAAAATGATCCTGCAATTGTTGAAGAAGTATCTAATTTATTGAAAGAAATAAAGTCTGCTTGGGATGCTATTCCTCATGACGTTCGAGAAAAAACACTTAGTGAAAATGGTATAGATGCTAATGTCGGCTAGTTTATTGTCTCAGTTAGCCCCCGATTTGTCTGTAATTAATCAATATTTAGCTGAAGGTGATATAGAGTCAGCTCAAAGCAAGTTACTATTAATTGATAGAACATTGAAAGCACTCTTTACCTCACCTGAGAACCTCAGCGAAAACGATGTGTTATTTTTATCGGATTTTTCAATCAAATTGAATACTACGGTATTAGAAATAAGCCTCAAAAAACAGCAGGCTGCAAAAGAACTTGGTATTCATATTAATACGCAAAAAAAAATAAATGTGTATAAAAATATCAAGTAGGTAACCGACATGATAAAGAATATAGATATTAATAACGAGCTTGAGCACATCTCAGAAAAACTTGAAAAAACTATAAAACATCAAGAAAGAGAGGCGATTTTTGCTACAGAAGCAAATGAGCGATTTGAAAAGAATTTTGAGTGTTTTTCTGAGTTTTTCCCTGATATAGCAATAGCAATAAAAAACTTTAAAACCAAAGATGACTTTTGCTTACATGTTACAGAGTCCGGGCATGGTAATTTTATACCAAGTGGTGGAAATACTTTACTTTATTCACAAGACCCCATTACTCAAACTGAAAAACAAATACAGGCACAAAGAGAAAGGCCCGTATTTAGTTTAACTGACTACACTGGTTATCCTGAAGATGATGACGATACCCGTATTCACTCTCGATATATGGTAAAGTTAACTCGCTTTATGAAAAAAGTCAGAGCCGAAAGTAAACCTGTAGTTCGTAACTTACCATCTTCATTTCCTTCCGCAGTTATTTTTGGTATCGGGCTAGGTTATCATGTTCCGCTTCTTTTGGAAGATACTCAATTTGACTATATATTTTTAGTTGAACCAGATTTTGAACAATTTTTTGCGAGTTTATTTTGCACTGATTGGTTTGAAATTATAAAAAAAATTGATTCCAATGGAGGGTGCTTGTTTTTTCATTTAGGTGTTGATCATAAATCATTTATAATTGACCTTGAAAAAATAGCCGAAGACATTGGTGCATTTTCCTTAGTGCGCAGTTTTTGCTATCAGCATACACCCGGTACAGAACTAAATGTTTTGATTAAGCAGTGGAGTGAAGATTACTTCCGTTTTCAGTTTGGTCATGGGTTTTACAACGATGCAATAACTGGGCTTGCTCATAGTATCCATCATATTCGAAATAAAGCTGCGTTACTAACGAAGACGACCCAGGAAATAGACTTTGATACACCTATATTTATTGTTGGTAATGGTCCATCGCTGGATGAAGCTGAAGTATTTTTAAAAAATAACCATCAAAAAGGGATCGTAATCGCTGCGGGAACCGCCATAGCGTCATTATATAAGAAGGGTATCCCAGTTGACTTTCATGTGTTAGTTGAACGTCCATATTCGAACTATAAAATTTTTGGTGATATTTTCCCTGCTGATGAATACAAAAAAGTGAACTTGCTGGGCCTTAATACTTTATATCCTGATACGAATAAACGTTATAAATGGGCAGGAATAGCGGGAAAAGGTAATGAGGCGGGAACATGTTTAATGGACGTTATATCTCAAGTTCATTTGTCCCAAATTTTACCATTGATCCCTTACTGTAATCCTGTTGTTGCAAATGCAGCCCTTTCGTTTTTACTTCATATGGGATTTAGAAATATCTATCTTTTTGGTATTGATAACGGTAAACAGCCATCAGGCTCACATCACAGTAAAGATAGTATTTACAAAGTAAATAATGATGATGATTCAGAGGGGTACGGTAGTTTAGAGTTCAATGGTCGATTGATTGAAGGTAATTTGGGTGGCCATGTTGTTTCAAATGATCTCTTTCTTGTGGCTCATGCGCAGTTAGAAAAGCTTCTAAGTCTTTACAAAGTGAATAACTGCATAAATGTAGGAAACGGTGCAAAACTTCAAGGTGCTATTCCTACTGCAGCAGATAATTTAATTGATATTGAAAAAGAGATTGATAAAGAGTTGGTTATCAGCAATATCAAGAATAATTATTTTACAGTATTACCTGTTGATGATGTAGAAGATAGATTGATTGCAGTGGATAGACTTCAGGATATTTGCGAGCATCTACTCTCAATTATTGATGAAGATATTACAAGTCGTAGTATTGCTGCTAAGCAATTACAGCGTCAAGCTAGGTATGTTTACTCTTTAAGAAATACTAGCTTAGGGCATATATTTCATATAATAAAAGGCGCGCTCTTATATTATCACTGCCCGATGATTACGCTTTTGTATCAATATGAAGACGAAGTATTTTGTTTAGAAAAATATAAACAGCTAAATAAGTTATGGAAATGTTATATCCAAGAGATAATGGCTGATTATAAAATCCACTATGATGAAAAATGTGACTTAGGAAAGGAATAAAGTGAAAGATTACCAAGAATCAGAGGCTTTCTACAATGAGTTATTTGATGAACTTTTCCCTATTCTTCGTTCTATAACAGGTCCAGGCTTACGACAAAGTTATAGTATTCTCTCGCGGTATATGCCGCTTAATATTTCTTCTATTGCTTCTGGTGAAAAAATATTTGATTGGACTGTACCTAAGGAGTGGCATTGTGAAGATGCTTATTTATTAGGGCCTGATGGAGAGAAAATTGCTGATATGCAGCGATTGAATATTGAGGTCGTTAATTACTCAGAATCTGTAGAAAGAGAGCTTAGCCTTGAAGAGCTTCAAAAGCACTTATATAGCCTACCTGAGCAGCCAACTGCAATCCCTTATGTTACTAGCTACTATAAAAAGCGTTGGGGTTTTTGTATCGCTCATGAAATACGTGAACAACTTAAAGAGGGAACATACAAAGCTGTAATTAAGAGTCAGTTTGTAGATGGTTCGTTGGATATCGCCCAATCAGTTTTAAATGGTGAATCTAAACAAGAAGTATTATTAAGTTCATATCTATGTCACCCATCAATGGCGAATAATGAGCTGAGCGGCCCTTTAGTTCTTTTAGGCTTATTTAATCGTATTAAAAAATGGCCAAAACGTCGTTACTCCTACCGTTTTGCATTACACCCTGAAACAATAGGTAGTTTAGGATTGCTTCATTTAATGGGGAAGCATTTTACTGCAAACATGGTTTCTGGGCTGGTTATTAATTGTATGGGTGGAGAACCTGAAAAATTAGTTTTTAAACATAGTCGGAATGATAATGGTATGCTAGATAAACTTCTATATCATCTAAATCAACATGATTATAACCATGAAAACATACAATTTAGTCCTTTAAGTGGTTCTGATGAAAGGCAATATAATTCTCCCGGCTTTCAATTGCCAGTGTGCTGTGTCAGCCGTAGTTTTCATTCTGGCTACCACCAGTATCATACTTCCCTTGATACTAAAGCGTTTATGGGAATAAAACCACTGCTTGATAGTATTGATAAATTAGAGAAAATATTTTTGGCGTTTGAACAAGCTGCGACTTTTGAGAATACACTACCTTTTGGTGAACCTAACTTAGGTAGTAAAGGGTTGTATCCAACGTTAAGTTTTTTTAGTAAAGAGCGTGTAAGCCAACTCGATGAGCTTAATTACATTAAGATGTTATTAAATTATAGTGATGGAGAGCACGACTCTATTGATATTGCGGATAAATATGGATGCAGTGTTTTAGATATGGCGTCTGCAATTGACAAGCTAGAGCAACAAACACTCTTGGTCATGAAGTGAAATGGGTAATTGGCAGAATATTTATCAGCAGGGCAGGCAATTAAATAAATACCCTTATGATGCAATCGTATCATTGGTGATGCGATTAAGGCACACTAATTCAAGTTTAAGTGCATTAGAGTTAGGCTGTGGTGCTGGAAATAATATCGTTTTTATGGCTGAAGAGGGAGTTGATGTTGCTGGTATTGATATATCTTCAGTTGCTTTAGATTTTGCTCAAGAGCGTCTAACAAGGTTACAACTTAAAGCTGATTTAGTTAATGGTCATTTTACTCAGTTACCTTGGCAAGATAATTCGTTCGACTTAGTGATAGACAGAAGCGCTTTAAACTGTGTTCCTCGCTCAGATATTTTAGTTGCCCTTAGTGAATCTTACCGAGTGTTAAAACCAGGCGGTTGTATATTTTCTATTATGTATGCTGATACTCATCCTGCATTTATAAACTCAGGATATCAGCATGATGGGTTTGCGCGACAATTTTCGCCGGATTATTTCACTGACATTGATGGCCTATTTTTTGCTTCTAAAGCAGATGTTTGCGAACTATTCAGTAAATTTGCAATAACGCAGCAATCGTATGATGTTTCTTATGATCAGAACGATAAGATCACTTCTGCACAAAGAAGTATCGTTGCATATAAATAATCTATTGCTCAAATTACGTAATCATGAGTGGTTATTATATAGCTACTACTTAGTAGTTTCTGGAGAATTATTATGCGAGATTCAGCTATCGTTGTTGGTGGTGGGGTATGTGGTTTAATGGCGGCATTACTGCTCAAACAGTCTTTTAAAAAAGTTACAATAATTGAGCAAAGTGAGCGTGTTGGGGGATTATTTCGTTCTATAAAAGATGAGTTAGGTGCATATTATGATATGGGATCACATATACCGAACGCAACGGGCATAGAAGCGCTTGATACTCTGTTATTTGGCGAGCTAGAAAATCGTGATTACTATTGGCATGTAATAGAAAAGTTGCAATCTGGTAATTACTTTGCCGATGAATGGGATTTAAACTCTCCGTTTCCAGATAGTCACAAACTGCCAAGCGAAGAGTATTATCAAGGTTGTGCTGAGCTTATTCAAGCAACGTCCTCTAGTTGCAATCCACTGATACTTCCTTATTGTGAAGAAACATTGGGAAAAACGTTTACCCAACATATCATCACGCCTATTTTGTACAAGCTATATGGCAAGCACACAGATTTAAACACTTTAACAATGGCTGCAGGATTATTTGGCTTTACTCGCATACTTGCTTTTGAGCCCGATGTTGCAAATGCACTGAAAAATATCCCTACTTTTGATGCTAAAATTGGATATCAAACGCAAGCGCATTTTCATGAACGACAAACTAAAGACAACTCAAAAACCCCAAATTACTTTTATCCATTAGAAAATAAAGGGATTGAGGCTTGGGTTGAGTATTTAGTAACTAAACTTAAAAGCGCTGGAGTTGATATCATACTTTCTTCATCAATAGAAAAGATAGAAACTAATGAGCGGCAAATCACGGGAGTAAAGCTTGCTAATAAAGCAGAAGTCCTTGACGGTCAGTTGTTATTTTGGAGTGCCCCTCCATTTATTGCTTTAAAAGCATTAGGCTTACCTTTAATTTATAACAAGCCAGAACTTAGAACCGCTATTGTATTTCATCTGAATTTTGACTTGCTTTTACTTGACCAAAAATCGCATTATTTATGGGTATGGGATCATCAAACGGATATATTTAGGTTGACGTTATACCCTAACCTCAGCACTAAAAGTCAGCATGCGAACTTGTCGGCAGAAATATTATGCAGGCCAGAAGAGGTGGAGCAGTATGACGTGGATGAAATTGTGAATACATTAAAGAAAATGCAAGTTGTCGGCCAAGATGCTACATGTATCAGTCATATTAAACAGGTCATACATGGCACTTTTCCTGTGCCAACTTTAGAATTTGAAAAAAATAATCAAGCTAATGTTGATACATTAAAAAACAGTGTCGATAATATGATTATTTCAGGCAGATCAGGCGGTAAACAATGGCGACAAGCTGATGTACTTGTTGCCGCATATAACGATATAAACAATTATTTATCGACAGAATAAGAGACTTCTTTTCCATTTTCAAAACGATATAGTTCAGATGGGTTACAGTTGAGCAATGCAAATTGGTTATCAGCAACAAAGTCTTTTACAAAATGATAAAGTTCTTTCATTTTTATAGTATAGATAAATGATCTTCCAAGTTGGGCTTGTTTCATAACCCCTGATTTTAATAATACAGTTTCTAATTTGGAATAGTCTTCCCTATAGGCATTATTTATAGGGAAGCAAAAGTGGTAAAAAGTACCGTTTGCTTCTTCTCCATTTGTGAGTGTTGTCACACCGGTAAAGGGCTTATTAAAACGATAGTTCAAACCTAACATTGCTTCTATTTGAACAATCACCGTGGCGACTCTAAGACCAATGCCTTGCAGTACAAGCACTGTATCTTGTTCTATTAACCTACTAAACGTTGAGTGCTCTGCAAAGGCATAATATTCAGGCTTTTTGGGTAAACAAATTTTTGCCGCATCAGGGCCTAAACCGCATATAGAGAACAAAGGGTGTCCAGAGCGTACTACATTTTTTTGTTGTCTAAACCACTCAGGCCAATACCCTAAGACACATTTTTGTGAGCGTAAATCTTCTTTGCGACTGTGTGGAAATTGATAATTAAACGCTGGCATAAATATATTACCGTTATCACCAATTGCAGTTTTAAAGCAGTTTAGGAACGCCTCAGGCACTTCTTTTACTGAGTGATTTTCTATAGCGCCAAGTGTAAATAATGAAGAGTGTATAAACACACTGTCATTCATGTTGATACCAACTGAATGTAATGTTGCGATAATTTGTTCTTGGCTGATACTTCTCACAAAAAGTCCTCATTACCGAAAGCTGCTTTAACTTCGTCGTAGATAGTATCAATTCTTTTTGAAAAAGCGGGATCTTTCCACGGCTTGCCTGATAGAATCATCCATTCATATTTAGCAATAAACTTTTTTTTCTGTGATTCATCTAAGGTATCAATGAAGCCCCCCATTTTTTCTTTGAGGCGGTCTACAAGTTCCTTCAAACACCTAAAGATAAACACAACTTCAGGATCACGTAACAATGGCTTCATAGAAACTGTAAGTTCACGTTTCAACTTTATGGCTTGCTCTCTAACTAGCGTACACTTATGGTTATTATCAGGATCACGGTAAAAAAGATCCATTAAAGCGGAGTACTCAAAGTCAATAACAGTACCAAACGCATCTACTATTGGGAAATAGGGATATATTCTGCAAACTAAGGGTCTGTGTCCATGGGGTTCGCATAAACCGCCACATTGGCAAGAGAGCAAATAGATACTGAAGCTTTTACCGTTTGAAAGCGTAAATGTACGCTTTTTAGCAGGTGTAGTAATATTTTTAATACCGCCAATAGATTTATAGTACTCATACTCATTTTCGAGAAGAGGTAAAGATACACCACTTTTGTCTAGGATATTAAAATGCTCTCCGTAAAAATTTTTACAGCAGTAGCCACCGCATGTTTTCCAACACTCTGGGGCATTCACATATTCCGTATTATATATTTCTTGCCAATTCACTTTGTTAGGCATTAGTAGACTCACTAAGTAGCTTTATTAGGCCACTGTAAGATGTAAATTGCACAGGGTCAGCTTCTTCGAAATCAATATCAAGGTTTAAGCTGTTTTCTATTTCCATTAACATACTAATAAAATCAAGCGAATCTAAAAGACCTAAACTTATTAAACTATTTTTTTTATCTAATGATATGAGTATGTCCTGACCATGCTTTTCTATTAATTTATTATTGATAGCTTGTTCAATCGAATTTGTTAAGCTCATTATTTCTCCATCATGGTATGTAGGGCGCTTTTATCAATTTTACCATTACTATTTAGTGGCATGGAATCGATCCATATGATCTTTTTAGGCACCATATAACTAGGCAACTGCTGCTTTAAGTAATTAATTAGCATTTGTTCAACTTCTTTATCGGCTGGATTACAAATAAATAAAGTCAAACTTTGAGGTTGTTGCCTCGGAGTTGCGATAGTGTGTACTAAAGGGTTTGATAAAAAGTCTTGTGCTAATGTATTTACTTCAGATAACTCAACACGGTATCCCTGAATTTTAACCTGGTCATCTACACGGCTGATATAATGGAATATCCCCTTATCATCACACTTTACCAGATCACCACTACGATAATAGATAATATTATTTGTTGTAAGTAAGCATTGCTGAGTTTTAATACTATCATTCAAATACCCAGAAAATACTTGAGGCCCCGAAATCAAAAGCTCACCTTGTGCATCTAAATCAAAGCTCATGTTTTTAAGTGCTTTACCCAGGGGAATATAGCTACTATCACTATCATCATTACAATCAAATACATATCTACTGCATGCTATTGTAGCCTCAGTTGGTCCGTATAAATTAATAACCTTGCTGTTTGGTGCTGCTTTTTGCCATTGCAGAGCGAGTGTTCTAGGTAAGGGCTCACCACAAAACTGACTCACACGAAGGCTAGGATAGGCATCATTTTTAAGCATTCCTAGTTTAGCCATAATTGATGCAGTAGAAGGGACACTAAACCACACTGTAAGCCCGTGTTGTTTAATGAATTTACCTGGCGCAAATATAGCGGTTTCAGGCACTACATAAAGACAAGCACCTTGCAGCCAAGTAACAAATATATCATGCATGCTTAGATCAAACGTTGGATCAAATACTTGGCTTACCTTATCTGTATTACTGAGGGGTAAAGACTCACACATAGTATCAAGATAAGACATAAGATTCGCAATGCTAATAGGCACACCTTTTGGTGAGCCTGTAGAACCTGAAGTAAATAAAACATAAGCGATATTGGATAGGCTGCGAGCTTGTAGTGATTTAGTTGATACAATGCTTTTATTGACTATATCGTCCAAACATACAAATACTCTATCTGGGAGTGCTTTTATTAATGCTTGGCTGATCGACAAATATTTTTTACTGTATAAAACATACTTTAAGTTGCCTTGCTTTATGATAGAAGCCAATCTAGCTATTGGCAGTTTTACCCCAAGCGGTATAAATGTTCGTGAATCTAAAGCGCAGGCAAGTACGGCGCTATAATAGTGAGTATCTCGGTAACTTAAAATTCCAACTTGCTCAGCTTCACTTATTTCGCTCGTGTTAATATTATTAGCGTAACTTGCAAGCTGTTTATAAGTAATGTATTGATTATCAACAAAAATTGCAGGAAGTTTTGCATGGCTTGCAATGCTGTTTTTAAGTTTTTCAGATAACTTCACTTTATATCCTAGTTTTTATTTATCTTAATATTAAGCAGGTTTGTTGATAGCCAGCAATTCAGTTTGAAGTTTATTATAAGCTTGTGGAGTGCCTATATCTATATATCTCAGATGGGTTTTATAGCTATAAAGACTGCCCAATAATAAAGGCACCATGTCGTGGCTAATTTCATAGAAGCTTTCCTGTTTAAAGTGTGAAAAGTATTTTTCATACACACCTTCAGAGAATAAAAACAGTGCACCGCTTGCTAGATTACTTGGTGGATTAGATACTTTTTCATGAAACCTTTGGATTGTATCGTCTGAATCAAGTTCAACAATACCACATGAGGAGGGAGAAGCCGATTCAAAAAGTAAAAGCGTAGCATCACACTTTTTAGGCCTTTTGTTATGGGCTTCTAAAAAACGAGTGAGGTTATCTTCACAATAGTTATCAGCATGAATGACCATTGTGGGACTACTCCGCCAAAAGTCTTTATTACTAATCAAAGTGCCGCCGGTACCGAGTAATTTTGTCTCTCTAACAATTGTTATTTTATCACGGTATTCGGAAGTTGATATAAATTCTTCAACTTGTTCAGCGAAATAATGTACATTAATGAGTATGCCGTTGACACCAAGTTTATCGAGCTTTTCTAACCAATAAGCCAATAAAGGCTTGCCATTAATAGGCACTAAACATTTTGGAATTGTATTAGTCAAAGGTTTTAACCGAGTGCCTAATCCTGCTGCTAGCAATATCGCTTTCATATATTTTTGAATGACTCCAGTACTCGTTGCTGGAGCGTGTTAAAAGACAGTGGCTGATTTCCTAGTGTATCTACTTGGCAAGCGGCTGCAATACTTGCAATATAAAATGCCTGCCACGGTGTCGCACCTGAGCACAAAGCAAGGCTACTGGCAGCTAAGAAGCAATCACCAGCTCCCGCAGGATCAACCGCATTACGGTTAATCGCAGGAAGCATATCATTTTCCCATTGGCCATTTTGATCTGGTAGATGGATAAAAATACCTTCTCCCGCAAGGGTAATAACCAACGACATCGGATTAGCTTTTTCACACAGTTTTTGCGCTAAAATAGGTAGACCATCATCAATGTTATTCAGAGCAACACGGACTTCTTTTTCTGTTGGTGTTATTAGCATCATATCTTTATAACGGGCAATGTCACCAACTTGAGAAGAGGTTTGGCTGTCTGCGACAACACGTACATTGTTTTCTTTGCATAAAGCAATGACTTTATCGACCAGAGTTTGAGGTAATAATCCATAATTAAAATCAGAAAATACCAGTAAATCGAAGTTGTTAATACTACTTTCTAGTTGCATGTATAAATCGGTTTGAATTTCTTTAGAAATTTTATGCTGTCGAACTTGATTGACCCTTAGAAGTGTTTTATTCCCAGCTCTATATCGTGATTTTAATGGTGTAGGGCGACTGCCATCATCGAAAAGTATAGTATCAATATTGTATGCGTTAATATGATTTTTTACGTAATCAGCTTTATCATCTTTGCCAAGTACCGAGAAAAGCGTAACTTGATTAGCTCCTAGCCCTTTTATATGACCTGCTGTAATTGCTGCTCCGCCTAAAAATGTATCCGTTCTATCTGGTGTCATCACTATGGTAGGATCCTCCTGAGATAAGCCTACCGCAGTACCTTGGATATATTCATCGACGATTATTTCGCCAATTACAGCAACACGGTTTTCACTAAATTGAGAAAATACCGTGTTGATTGATTGATAATCAAACTGATGCCTTGTTGCATAACTTTGGCATTTTTTGTAATCAAAGTTATGACCATGGCTTATTGTTCTTGTAATATATTGTTCGGAATTAGATTCGAACTCACCAGAGCCAAAAATAAGCTTTCCTCCGTACATTTCAACAAGAGCATGCTCAGGATTGTGCCTACTTTCAAACTCTTTACCTTTCACGACAATATGAGGCTTGAGGCTCTTTACGGTTTCTGCTGGAGTTAAATCTGATAAAAATGCTTCATTCACACATTCGAGGGATTGAACCATCTCTAGGCGATGTTGTTCGTTTACCCGACTCTTTAACCCCATAGATTTGTCGCTGTTAACAGCAACAATTAGTTTATCACCACACTCTTTTGCAAAACGAAGTAAGCGAATGTGGCCAGGGTGTAAAATGTCAAAGTTTCCTTGAACAAGGACTTGCTTATTCATACTTCTATATTCTCAAAAGTAATGATGGCTCTGGTAATTTCTCTTCGTTCGAGCGCCGATATTGCTTCATTGATTTGATTCAAAGAATAGCGATGGCTTATCAAAGAATTAATAGATATTTCAAGTTGTTGAATAATATCTGCAATCGATTTTAAATCTTTGTCTGGATTACAATTACCTCCCCAAGTTCCAAAAATTTGCTTTCCACAAATTAGTTGATGAGGATCTAACTTTATAAAATCGCCAGTTTTTGGATGTGAGGCAAAATAGCATTTACCGCTGTTATGTATATTATTAAAAGCGAATTCTATGGTTTCACATAGTCCAGCACTCTCAATAGCATAATCAAAGCCGTTAGGGTGTTGCTCTTTGAGTAAAGCTAGGCTTGCTTCTTCATATAAATAAGCTTCATCGGCGCCTAGTTGTAGTGCTAAGTCACATTTAGATTGTTCAATATCTACAACTATGATTTTTTTTGGTCTGAAATGTTTAAGCATTAATAGTGCACTTATGCCTATACCACCTAGTCCGATTAATATCACATTACTATTAGAGTGTGGTTGTATCTGGTTTAGAACCATACCGGCTCCTGTGGGGAGGGCGCAACCAAGTAAAACAGCTAACTCATTTGAAATACCTTCAGGGCAAATGGTTACTCTATTCTCAGATATAACAGAGTACTCTGAAAAAGTCGTAACTGGACCTGCATTGATAATTTGACCCTCTTTGCTAATTAGATGTGTCCCACCGGAATCGATTCCACTGCCTTTTAGCCAACCAAGAACGACACGATTTCCTTGTTTAACCTTGGTAACACTATTGCCAACTGCTATTACTTCACCTACACCTTCATGACCCATTAAGTGGGGCAAATACTTGTCTTCTCCTCTAAGGCCTTTACTCTCCATCAGCTGGCTTCTACACAAGCCAGCCATATGCATTTTCACCAGAACTTGATTATCTTTCAAATACGGTATTTTTAAATCGAGTAGTTGAAGGGGCTGCTCTATATCTATTAATACACCTGCTTTAAAATAAGTTGGAATATTCATATTTTACCAAGGCATCTTATTTTTACTAGAAAGGAAAACACTACCTTCTCTATGACTTAGGGGTAATTCGGCAAGAGAGTTCACTTTTTTCCAATCATTTTTTTGAAGAAAAATATTTAAGCCGACTTGTAAACTGTAGTCGAAAATAGTTTTTGCATTTTTTTCGCCATTAATTTCCATCATAAAATCAATTTTTAAAGCGTCCTCCGAAGAAATTGAAGTTAATACATCTGCTTCTTGACCTTCAATATCAATTTTAATTAAGTCAAATTCTTTAGCTATATTACCTATGTTATTAACTTTAACTTCAAATTTATCTAGCTCTCCATAGGGATTACTTTTTGCGCCGCTCAAATGACTTCCAGTTAAGTTTCCACATACTCGTGTAAATTCAGCTTTGCCATCAAAACTTGCCGCGGCTTCATTTATTGGCTTAATCTTTTTACAATTATTTAATTCTAGGTTTTGTTTTAAAACGCGGAATGTTTCAGGGTCCGCTTCAAAACATGTAACTTGATAATCTAATAAGCTCAGCACTATTGAATGCAGACCGATATTAGCGCCAAGATCTAACACATTCTTATAGTTATTTTTATTTTTCAAGTAAAAGCTTAAAATGATTAGCTCATCAATACCAAACAAATGAGTCGTATTAATATTGCCCATATCGTAATACGGAAGAGAAAATGTAATATTATCCGTTAATAAAAATGTTGGTGTTGATGTCGTGTTATAAGCGCTGGCAATTACTTTTGATAGTTTTTTGTTAAGAAGCTGGTAATCACTGCTTGATTGTACGTGTGATTGTGTATTCCTAGCTAGCATAACCAGCTCTTGGTGTAAGTTTATCATTATAGATTTTCCTTCAAACTGGGTATAAGCATAGCTTTTTTTTGTTTTATGTAAGCAAGTTCAGGGCTCATATTCTCTAATGGATTGCCATACTTGATAATCGGTTCATATCTAAAGTTTGGGTTAATTACTAATTCGATAAGCTTTGGCCCTTCTTGATCCATGCGAAGGTGTAAACGTTCTACTAATAATTTTAATTGCTCATTATTTTCAACTTTTTCAGAGTCGATCCCATAAGCTTTAGCAACTTCAGAAAAATTTATGTGAGGCAAGCCATTATTACAATCAGCAGAAAAATAATTTGAGTCTAGCCAATCATCTTGGGTTTGTTTTATCATACAATGACCACTATTGTTAAATACAATAATAATGACTGGAAGTTTCAAGTGATTTAACGTTGAAAGTTCTTGGATATTCATTTGCAAACCACCATCGCCAACTATACAAAATACTTCTTTTTCTTTTGCTAGGGCAACACCAATCGATGCAGGTAAAGCATAGCCCATGGGGGTATTATTATATGAAGAAATATACTGCTGGCCTTTTTTCTCTTTACCGTAGACAAGAGTTAAAGGTAAGCAAGTACCTGTATCCACACATATATTTTGGTCATCACAGAAAGCACCACTAAACAACTCAACAGCTAAATATGGGTTTACACCACCGTAATTATATTCAGGTATGTAGTTAAACTCTTGTGTGACATCCGTAATATAATTTAGCCACACATCGTTATTTTTAAATATTTCAATTAAATCTTCACAATGCAGTGAAAAAGCATCTAAAAAAACTTGTACAGATACAGGAAATTGATAGTTGATTACTTTGCCTAATTGGGCAAATTTCTCTATTTCATTATGGTCAATATCCACCATTGCGATTTTAGCTTCACGTGCAAAGGTATCTAATTTTGCTGTGGCTTTTGAATCTAGTCTGCACCCAATAGAAATGATAAAATCACAATTTTGTAAAACGATATTATTCCCACGTAAAGAATGAGTTCCAAAATTCCCTAGATTTAGCTCGTCATCATGATTTGCAATCCCTTTGAGCGGCCAAGTCGATAGAAAGGGGATTTTTAGTTTTGTTGCAAGTGAAATTAACCGTTCTGCTGAGTTATGGCACCCAGCACCAAGAATAAATAAAGGTTTTTTCGCTTGTTTTAATGACACTATGAAGTTATTAAATATGTTTTCTTGAATAACTTTATGGTTTACAGTTGATTGATTAAAAGCTTCAAATGGTATTTTTTTTATATCTAATATCTCTCGCTGAAAGTCATCAGGAATATCTATTAACACAGGCCCTGGCCGGCCACTTAATGCTGCTTTTATAGCTTCAGGTAATACAGTGATAATGTCATTAGGTCTTTTTAATTGTATTGCGTACTTTGTTATTGGCTTTGCCATAGAAACAATATCGGTTTCTTGGAAACCATATTGGCGAACCCCTAATTTATGCGATTGCCTAAATGAAGCTACATTTCCAGTTATATGTAAAGTAGCTACAGAGTCAAAGTAGGAGCTTGCGATACCTGTTAATAAATTTGTAGCGCCTGGGCCTGATGTGGCTATAGTCACGCCTAGTACATGGTGTGTTTTTGCATAACTATCAGCAGCCATCGCACATGATTGCTCATGTTGCATTGCAATAGCTGAAAGCGAAGGGTGTTTTTCAATTGAGTCAATTAAATGTAAAGCAGCACCGCCTTGCAGAACAAATACATGCTTGATATCTAATTGAGCAAGGTAAGATGCAATATAATCCGTTAGTTTCATTTATGTATGCTCTTTATTGAGTCTACGCAATTTGTAGATATTTGGGTTTTCAAGAGACTCCAAAAAATCCTCATGAAAAATTTCTTTGGATGCAATGCTATAGTTTCGTCCACTAAACTTACTATTTGCATTATCAAGAAGAAAAATTAAGGAGTCGATGACCAGTTGCATAGACACAAAGTCATTTTCCTCATATCTTCTGGCTGTTTCCTTATATGCTTCCGGCACTATTTCTTTTGCGTGGAGTGTTTGTTGGTGAATAGGTGTATCTACCCAGCCAGGACCAACATTTAGAAAGATTAAATTGGGATATTCAGCAGCTAAAACTTCAGTCATTTTTATTAATGCTACTTTCGCATTTATATAAGAGTTGAACTTCGTCGGGGCGCTATTGACGCCTCCGCCAGCAAAAGTCAGGATTTTGCAGTTTGATTTCATTTTTAGAACTGCTGAACTTAACACTTGCACTATAGATAAGTAATTAATTCTATATGCATTTTCCCAATCGTCATAAGAGCAATCTGATAGAGAACCGATTGGCTCGAGTGTGCCATGAACAAAAATTATACTATCATATATTGAAAAGTTCGTTTTATGGCACCAATCGTCAACGTTTTTTTGTGAGCTAAAATCAACTTTTGTTAGTTCAGCAAAATCTAAGTTTGATTTTCGCCCTCGATAAGTACCGTGAATAATCGTATTTTGGCTTAAGCGCTCAGCAAGTGCTTGCCCAATACCACTATTTATTCCTGTAATTAATACTCGATTCATTAAAACGGGCCTTTAAACCAGTTACCAGGAACATCGTGAGGAAATTCTACATCTTCGGTCATAAATATTTCCCTATCAAGGAGTTCAGATACAGCTTTAGTAATCTCAGTTCTGGTTTTGTAGTATTTTTTTGTTAATCCAAAGCTCGTAGGTTCAGGGTAAGAGGGGAGTGCTATTCGTTTTATTGGTTTTTTTAAGGAAGTAAAGCATGCTTCATATATTTTTGCTGAAATTTCACTAGAGACAGAAAATGAGTTATGTCCTATATCAGTGCATATGCAGGTTTGAGTCTTATTGACCGAGTTATAAATAGTTTGCCAATCAATATTTGTCGGTTCAGATACCTCAATTACCTCGCAGTTAACACCTTGTTTTTTTAGGAAGTTGTGGCAGTGTATGGCTTCTAGGAGCATATAGCTATTAGCGATGATAGTGACATCTTCACCTTCTTTGATGACTCTCGTTGTTTGCATGTTTGAGTTGTAATCGACGCACGTTTCTTTGTCGATGTTTTGGTTATGCAGCCATCGATGTTCAAGGAAAATAGTTGGATTATTATCCATTATACTTTGATAAAGTAGCTGTCCTACATTATCAGTTAAGCTTGGAGTAACAACTTTAAGTCCAGGGATATGTGCAAACCATGATTGCAAGCTTTGTTGATGAGTGGGTCCTTGACCCCAACCCCTACCTATGATTAAACGTATTGTTAAAGGTACAGTCATTTGCCCATTAAACATGTAGTGCCACTTAGCGGCATTATTTACAAGTTGGTCCATGGCAAGCAAGAAAAAATCGACTCGTTGATGGGTCATTAATACACGTGTGCCAGTAATAGCTGCGCCAATCCCTACACCCGTCATTGCATTTTCAGATATTGGCATATCAAAGACACGGTCTGAGCCAAACTTTGATTGTAAGCCTGTAGTTGTACCAAAAATAGCTTTCGGATCATTAATACCTAATCCCATACAAATCATGCTATCGTCTTCAGCCATGGCACAGTGCTGTGCTTGGTTTATTTCTTCAGCGAATGTTGTTGTTTTATTTTGCATAAAGAAACTCTTCGTTTAACTGTGGATTTGGAAAAGGGCTATTTTCAGCAAAAAGAAAAGCATCTTCTATTTCATTTTTTATTTTGATAATCATTTCGTTATGAGTTTTCTCGAAATGTTGATCTGCTGATAGTTCCGCGAATAATAATTTTAACGGATCTTTTTCAAGCCATGTTTTGACTTCACCTGCGGCTCTGTAGTTTAAGTCATCATCAAAATTAGGACCGCAATGCTCTCTGTGACGATATGTATCAAGCTCTAAGAGTGCTGGGGCATTATTCTTTCTAATATATTCAATAGCACTCTCAACGGCATGGGTTAGTGGTATTAAAAGATTTCCATCAGCGTGAAAGCTTTCAACTCCAATTGATTGCGATAAATCCGTAATGCTTCTATTAACCGGCTGGCGAACTTCTAATGGGCTATACACTGAATAGCGGTTATTCTCACATATGAATAATATAGGAAGAGATTTAACTGCTGCAAAATTTAACGACTCGTAAAAAGCGCCTTCTTCCGTTGCACCGTCACCAAAATAACTTACGGTCAAAAAATTGCTATTTTGTAGTTTTTGACTTAGCGCACTGCCAACCGCCAGTGGTATACTATTACCCACAATTGCAGTGCTAGCTATAAAACCGCAATCCAAGTCTGTTAAGTGCATAGAGCCACCTCTGCCACCTGTGCAGCCTGTCGCCTTGCCATATAATTCAGCTATCATTTTCTTTAATGATCCGCCTTTGGCTAGATAGTGGGCATGTGCTCTATGTGAACTGAAAGCCTTATCATCTTTAGATAAAAAATTAGAAACAACAACAGGTACTAGCTCTTGACCTATTGACAGATGTGTTGGGCATCTCATTTCTTGCTCAGGGTAGCGTAAGGCTATCATTTCTTCTATTTTTCGAATTCTTAATGATTCAAAATATGCATCAAGTTTTTTCATTAGGGTATAAACCAATAAAAATCGCCAGTGTAGCCTGTATCTTTGAAAAACTCTTTCCACTGATCAACATGCATCATTGTTTTGGCTGTTAGATTCCAGGCTTCCATGCGTTCTTTTTCTTGTTCATTTCTATATGCATCAACAGTAATAAATGCTTTAGCTTTAGAAACTCGCTCTATTTCTTGCAGTGCTTTTGCACAATTATTAAGATCTAAATTATGAATAGTGTTAATTGATATTACAGTATCAAAACTATTGTCTTCGAAAGGTAATTTAGTAGCGCAACCTTGTTGTAATAAGTGCTTTACTTCCTGTTTGGCATTGTCTAATGCGTAATGGGATATATCTATTCCACTTAATGTCATTGTTGGTAGCTGTTGTAAAATATCATAAAGCATAAATCCTTTTGCACAGCCTACGTCTAATAAACTGCTATTTTCTTGCAGGCCAAAGTGCGTAATAAAGTCAGGCACGACTGGCTGCCAAAATCTTGAATGATAGTTAAAACCACCATAGCCGTGCTCTCTATCACCATCAAAGAATTCCTCGTCAAATTGGCGCGCTATAGCTCTAACTGCTTCACTTTTGGCTTCTAATCTACCAGAAAGATCACGCTTAGACTTAGGGTAATTTTTTAGTAAATCTATTTCTTGTCCTATCATGATTACCTCAAGGTTTGTGAATATAGTCATGTTCTTGCTTGGCGAGTACATCTAAATTTTGCTTCATCCAATAAATTGTTCGTTCTAAGCCGTTTTCTAATGAAATAGAATCTTGCCAATTTAGCTCGGAGCGAATTTTTTTTGTGTCTAATAAATATGCTGCATCTTTTCCTAATCGATCTTCAGTCGATTGGCACACTTGTTCAAATGGGAGCTTAAGCATATTGCAGATTGTTTCAACGAGTACTCGAATAGAGATCATTTGCTCTGTTGAAATATGGTAAATATCACCATTTTTACCCTTTTCGCCAATAAGTTGTGTCGCTGAAGATACATCGTCAATATGTATAAATGATCGTGTTGAATGCCCTCCGCCATGCAGCTGTAATTTTTTGCCTAGTAGGGCATATAAAATAGTACGAGGGATTATGCGATAAAGCTGTTGGCCTTCACCATAAACATTGGCAGCTCGTGTAAATACCACTGGAAAGTCATAAACATCTGCAAATGTATGTAGACTCATATCTGCAGCAGCACGGGAGACTGCATATGGTGTACTGGGTTGATAATTAGTATGCTCTGGTACTAATCCGTTACAACTACCATAAACTTCGGGAGTTGATATATGGATGTATTTTTCAAGGAAATCTAATTGTCGGAGAGAATTGTGTAACTTGATCGTTGAAACAGTGTTAGTCATAAACCAATGTTCAGGATGTTGCCAGCTTTGACCAACCATGCTTTGTGCAGCAAAGTTATAAATTTTTTTAATTTTTTTCTGTTTAACAATATCAATAATTTTTTGCAGATGATGATTTATATCCAGTTGGCTAAATTGCAATTTATCTGCATTTTTTTGCCAACTATATGGTAGTAATGCTGAATTAGGTTCTGATGAGCGACTAACAGCAACAATTTGCTGATCATTTTTTAGCATATGCGCACAAAATGATGCCCCTGAAAATGAATTGCTTCCTAAAACTAAAATTGATGAGTCATTCATAGTTTAGATTGCCGCCTTATTTATTTTATTCTCAAGAAGAGAAAATTGAGTTTGAATATTTTCAAATGAATCATCCATCCATGCATTTATTTGAAATTCATTATCATTAAAGTAATGATTTTTTCCAACTTCAAAGCCGTGCATGCTATTTGTTCTGTCTGATAGATTTGGAATATCATTCGAACACCATCTAAAAATGATTGAGCGAGCCCCTTCAAGATAGCTAATCGGATAAAGAGGACCACTGTCGACACCCATATTTATATACGCTTCATGGTATAAGGCGAGCCTGATACTTAAATCTACAGCTGCAAGGGGATACGTTGTAAGCGATTGATATTTTTCTTCAAGGGGCTCACTTACTTTATAAGTATCTCTAATAATTAGCGGAAAGTATTCATTGAGGTCTAGTGATAATGCAAAATCAAGCCATGCCGTTGTATTGCTATTTCTGTGCTCGGAATTTGCCCAATATTCTCTCAATGTAATTGTTATTAGCTTTTTTTTGTCCACGTTATGTCTTATGAAGTCATTAACAATAGTATAAGCTTGTTGTGGAGGTGCTAAGTTACTTAATTTAATATTTTGCTCGGCATAAGATTTTAATAATTTAAAATCTCCAGCTGCTTGTCTAGGGTTTTGAAAGTAGTTATTTGGATATATGCTAGGGTTCAAGCTTTTATAGTATACAAGGCTACTTTGCGAAATCGGCTGATCAATACCTATGCATGAGGCAAGACAATTAAACATGGGTTTAATAACCTTTTCGATACGCCATTTAGCATCAACGTTATCGTGATATACATTTAATCCTGGAGTATCGTCACTATGGCTAGGGATAATTACAAATTGAATATTTTTTTTATTTTGTTTTTTTCGTTCTATTTCAGCTAAAACGATAAAAGTAGTTACATCAAAGCAGGGCAAATTATAAGAGAGATCATAAAAAGCATATAACGTTGATTTAGTATCAATATCAAATTGCATTTGTATACAAGGAATGAGCTTACCGCTCATGTGGTTAAAAAAAGAACATTGATTAGTGGTAATACCAATTTTATTTAAAGATTGTAAGATATCAAAGACAAATTCAGAACAAATTACTACTTGGAGCGTTTGTTTTTTTTCTAGTTTTGATAATTCTTCTAATGATTTTGCAGGCGTGCCTTTGTATGATTCGCCACCATTTGTACAAGCAAAAATATTATTGTCAGTATTATATTCTGATCGGATAAACATTTCTGTTGAGGCTGTAATTCCGTAGACAATGGTGGTCATTAATTAGGCTCACGTAATGCATTGTATAGAGCTTTCATTAAGATATGCCCGACAATAACTTGAGTATCTTCTGATATCTGCATATCTTGGACTTCGAAATGGAAAACTTGGTCAAGCATCGGCTTAACTTTACCGCCAGAAAATCCTAAAATGCCCACTGTTTTCATGCCAATGTCGAGTGCTTGTTGAGTCGCTCTAATTATATTTTCAGAGTTACCGCTACCAGATAAAACAAGTAAAATATCATTGCTGTTTGCTTTAACTTTTAGCTGATGTGCAAAAATATTTTCATAACCAATGTCATTGCCTAGGCAAGTTAAAACAGAGCTGTTTGCTGGTAATGCTTCAACTTTTAATGCATTACCTTCTGGGCTAATACCAAATGTAAAGTCATTTGCAAGGTGGATTGCATTTGCTGCTGAGCCGCCATTGCCACATAAATATAAAGTGCCGTTATTTGCCTTCATAGTAAGTAAGGTATCAACAAGACTCTTAACTTGTTCACTATCTAACTGTTTTAATACATCCGTTAGGGTGTTCACATAGTTTGTTGTCAGTTTTTTCACTGAATCCTTGGCTATAGTGGTTGCAGATTGGTTGTTAGTCATAAAACTTCTCTTTGCATCCATTTAAGGTTGTAAAAATGGTCTTCATCTTTAAGTAAGTCTTGTTTGTAAGCTGTAATAATTTCGGTAATGGCTGTGTCGACATTTTTATTGGGTGTAAAACCGGTAGATAGTAACTTATCTGAATTAATACGGTAACAACGAGGGTCATTTGAAGGAGTAACCTCAATCTCACATGCTATTTTAGCCTGTACCATTTTTGCTATATCCATAATTGAGATATTTTCAAACCCTGCATTAAAGACACCAGAGACTTTCTCTGGATTATCCAGCATATAAATATAGAGATCAGTAATATCGTCAATATGAATATTTGGTCTGACTTGATCGCCGCCAAACACTGTGATTTTTCCATTTTTTAGAGCTTGCATTGTCAGCATATTGACAGAAACATCTAAGCGCATTCGTTTAGATAAACCGCATACAGTTGCTGGGCGTACAATTTGTACCGCCATGTCGTCGGCATAACTAAGAAGTACACGCTCTGCAACCATTTTCGTTTTGTTGTATTCAGAAATAGGCTCAAGCGTTAAGTCCTCAGTTACTTGCTCTTCATCTTTAACGCCGTATACGCTACCCGATGACGCATAAATAAACTGTTTTATTCCACAGCGCTTTGCTTTATCGGCTAAGCGCATAGTTGCTAACGCACTCACTTCCCATGTTAATTTAGGGTTTAAATCACCACAGGGATCGTTTGCGATAGAAGCAAGATGAATAATAGAATCCACACCGTCTAAGTTAATCGTATCAGTGTCGCGTACGTCACCTTTAATGACTGAGAGGTTGTCATGAGAGGGCAAAAAATTACCAAACCATTGGATGTCAAACGCGATTACGCGATGGCCTAAAGCCAGTAGTTTTGGAACCAGTACAGTTCCTTTATAGCCAGTTGCACCGGTAACTAATATTGTTTTTGGATTCATTTAATATTCTCTAATTCTTTGGTAGTCATAAATATAATGTTCAATGACATACAATTATTATGCCTAACTTAAGTAGATTTTTGCTCTACATGTTTATTTATATCGGTGATGTGAGGGTTTTCCTTTAATGTTTTTATTAAATCATTATAGGAAAAATCTACTTTATTCAAAAAATGCTCATAAACAGCGGTAATTGCTTTGTAATCGTCTGGTTCATCAAGTGTTAGGCGAAAGTGGCTATAATCTTCATACGCACTGAATGTGTGAGTCGTTATAGTATTAAATTTTGCCATGCCTAACGTAACATGCTCACGATCGTCCGGTGATGTTGCTTTTAGATGGGTATTCTCTAGTAAATCAAATGAAAATGCGCAGCAGTCAAGTCCTCTAGGGTAACCACTATGAGGACCTAAATTAACCATGTCATAGGTTTGAGTCACTCTTTCATTAATCACTTTGTTACATAGCTCTTCATCAATCAGTGGACAATCACTCGTTAGCCTAACTATGGTTGTAGATGATTGAGCATTATAATGTTTAGCAGCCAGATAATAGCGGCTTAGTACGTCTTGTGTATCCCCTTGGTAGGTTTTAATATTCAGCTGTGTGCATAAATCCAAGATAGGCTGCTCAGTGCCATCATTAGTTGTTGCGACAATGATTTGATCGTGCCAGTTTGGTAAGCGTTCAAGCATAATTTGTAACACTGGTTTGCCACACAGCGGCAACATCACTTTGGCAGGCAATCTGGTTGATGTCATACGTGCTTGAATTATTATTAATACATCAGACATGGTCACTGGTAATCGTAATTATTATTGAGATAAATATAGCAAATCATTACACTCTTGCACATAACTTAAAAGTTAAAATCCTTTTGGATCAATATAGTTTATCAAATTGTAAGCTATTGTAGATAATTAGGTATGAAATTTGCTTTGATTTAATGATTTTTTGACAGTGCAATTTAAGGGGCGCAAATGGCGTTTAATTCTGAAATTACCATCGATGGTAGAAAAATTGGGCCAGGTCATCCTGTGTATATTATTGCCGAAATGTCAGCAAACCATGGTCAAAATTTAGAGCAGGCGAAAGCGTTAGTTAGAGCCGCAAAAGAGGCCGGAGCTGATGCGATAAAGTTACAAACTTACCGCGCAGATACTTTAACAATGGATTGTAAATTACCGCATTTTGAAGCAACAGGTCCATGGCAAGGACAATATTTATATGATTTATACGAAGGGGCATATATGCCATGGGATTTTCACGCCCCTTTAATTCAGCTGGCGAATGAAATCGGTATCACTATTTTTTCTTCACCATTTGATGATTCTGCAGTCGATTTATTGGAATCTTTTGATTCACCTGCATATAAAATAGCTTCGCCAGAGTTGATCGATCATGACCTCATTCGAAAAGTTGCTGCGACTGGAAAGCCGGTGATTATGTCAACAGGTGGAGCAACGCTTGCTGAGATTGACGAAGCTGTGAAAGTTGCTCACCAAGCAGGAGTAACAGATTTAGCTATATTGAAATGTACAAGTAGCTACCCAGCTCCCCCGCAAAGCATTAATTTAAAAACAATCCCTCATTTAGCAGATGTTTTTAAAGTACCAATAGGCTTATCGGATCACACATTAGGTAACCATATACCTGTCGCCTCTGTAGCTATGGGGGCGACAATTATAGAAAAGCATTTTGTGATGAGTAAAGAAGATGAAACGGCTGATAGCTTTTTTTCCATGACACCAGATGAACTTGAAGATTTAGTTCAAGGAGTTAGGCAAGTTGAGTTGGCTATTGGCAGTGTACATTTCCCTAGTGAGCCCAGTAAAGCAAGGCGTTGCCTATTTGCAGTGAGGGATATTGCTGCTGGTGAAGTTTTGAACAAAGAGAATGTGGTCAATCTAAGGCCTGGTGTAGGTGAGCTGATGCCAAAGGATTTAGGATTTATAACGGGCAGACTCGCAACGAAAGCGATTAAAAAAGGTATGCCTTTGACTTGGCATCACGTTGGAGCGATTAAATGAACTATCTAATTTACGGAGCGGGTCATTTTGGAGAATGTTTTTATAGAATTTTAGTAAAGCAAAAGCTACAAGTTAATGGGTGGATCGATCAACGTTTAGTTAGCCAGATGAAGTATAATTTACCTATTTTTGATGAGCATACAGCTGATCGTAATATGAAAGTCATTGTTGCTGTAACGCCGTTAGTTAACTCTAATAGAGGGCAAATCAAAGAGCGCCTACAAGAGCTCGGTTATAATAATGTTCTTGGCTTTTTTGAGGCTGCACGAGAGTTCCCAGAAGTGTTTAAGGAATATGCACAGCTAGAGCATTTATGGATGCGCACAAGTCATCATGATATGTTGAATTTACCAAGTATTAAGTGGTTACGAGCGCGTTTGGGGGATGATAAAAGTAAAAATATATTAGATAAATTGTGTGCTTTTAGGGCATCCCTTTCTATTGATGACTACCCTGAACCGGATAGAAAAATTGAGTACTTCCCAGATGATATACCTTTCAATTTTCAATCACCAATTCGTTTTATCGATTGTGGTGCTTATACTGGGGATACAGTAGAGGCGTTTGTAGAACTTCATAAAAAAAATATTATAACACTTGAGCATATTTCCTCATTTGAACCCGATACAAATAATTATCAAACACTTACAAATACACAAAACAGGCTAAAGAAAAATAATCCTGAAATTTCTTTTCAAGCATTCCCTTCGGGGGTTTGGAAATGTGTTGATTTACTTAATTTTAATCAAGGGCAAACAAGCTCCAGCAATATTATACAAAGTGAAGTTATAAATGATTCTTCAGTATCTGTTGTTGATTTAGACTCAACTTGTCAAGCTATGGATATAAACTATATAAAAATGGACATAGAGGGGGCCGAATTAGCTGCTCTTGAAGGTGCCAAAAGTTTAATTCAAACCCAACAGCCTGTGCTAGCTATTTGTGTTTACCATAAACCGAAAGATTTATGGGAACTCCCTCAATTTATCGATCAATTGCAGCCTAATTACGATATGTATTTACGAGTACATGAACATTTAGGGTTAAGCACCGTTTTGTATTGTATTCCAAAAGGTTCTCATTAATGAAAAATCAACTTATTAACTTTTTATATCAGTTTTTTACAGACAGAGGTTGCGCTGTTGATATTGATAATATTTTAGAGCTTTCATTCAAGGATGATATAGCTTTGGATTCATTTGAGATTCTGACATTAGTAATGCAGATTGAATTGACTTTCGGTATAAAAATTGAACCTCAGGAATTGCTTGATCCAAAGACGAATTATGTGAGTGGATTTGTTGATATGGTTATGGCAAAGCAATAATTATGTTTGCAATTCGTATCACTAATAAGCAAGACAATGGCATTGGTCATTTAATGCGAATGAAACATTTGGCTTCTGCATTAAAACAGCATCAATTAGGTGTCCACATAATTCTTGATGATTTATGTAAGTTTAGCCAAACGCTGTATGCAGATTTTAAAGTGGCTGATGTTCATTGGCAAAATTATGAAGAGGACGCACTTTTAACAATTAATTATATGCATCAGAATAGTTTATCGCATTTAATAGTTGATAGTTATACTTTACCGCATGAATACGAGCAGTTGATAAAGAAATCCGGTTTTACCTTAACCGTTATTGATGATAACGAGCGACAACATACTTGCGATTTTTTGATTGATTATAAATGGGTAGGACCGAATACAAAGAGCCGTTATGAATCGCTAGTACCGACTGATTGCGTTCGTCTTTTAGGCCCGAATTATTGTATTTTAGATCCCACATATCGTACCGTTGAAAAGCACTCTTCGGAGTCAGATCTTCCCGTTCGAGTTTTATTTTCATTAGGTGGCGGTGGTGATCTTTTTATTCTAAAAAGAATCTTTGATGGATTACCAAGAGCCATTCAAGCAAATGTTCTTTTTGATATAGTGGTAGGTCCCTATGCAACGAATAAAGATACTATGTATGCTATTGGGCAAGAGTTTCCAAATATTAATATTTTAGAGAATGTAACTTGCCTGAAAGAGTATTATGAAAGAGCCTCACTTTTTGTGGGTGCATTAGGCACCTCTTTTTATGAATGTGCTGCGACTAAAACACCAGCGATTACTTTTTCTCTTGAGGATAACCAGACTAATGATATTGATATCTTGGAGTGGTTAGGTCACTACCTCCATATTAATGATGTTTCTATTGATGATTTTTTGCGATTAGGAGAGTTAATTGATATCGCTCTTAGTCAATTACCAAGATTACAATTGCTGGTAGCCAAAAGAAAAGTATCGGTTGATGGCGAGGGGGCACGGCGAATAGCTAAAGCTCTTGTCGGTGAGAAGATATCAACAAATTGTTTTGCTATTGCTGAGCAGCACTGCGAAGTAAAGACTGAATTAACAGATAATTTGGTTGTTTGCCAAGTTGATGATACCCATATAAATAGTTATTTATCGGCTAGAAACTTACCTAGCAATAGCGTGAGAATGACTGTGCAGAATGCTATTAAGCCATTGGAACATTATTTATGGTGGTTTAATCAATCACGTTTTAACTTTGTGATTACAGAGCGAGAAGGCAGTAGGCAATCTCAAAGTTTGTATATCTGGCATAATTTATATAAAGATAAGTATTTATATGGCGGCTGGTTTTCTTGTAATCAAGATCTTTCCTTGCCCATAGCTATGATCGCCTTACAATGGCAACTTGAGTTTTGTAAAGCGAGTCATCCCAATGCTATTTGGCTTGCGGTGATCCACAAAGACAACAAATTTGTAAATTTGCTAAATAGCTATATGGGATTTGTGGCAATACCAATACATTCAAAAGAATATAAAGTAACGCAACAGTTATTTCCTTTGGCCGATGAGCAGTTTAATTTTGTAATGTGGGACCCAAATGCACAATAAAAATATATACCAGCTTGTTCAATCACATACGGTTACTCAACCTGAGAAAATTGCGTGTATATATCAACAGACCCAAATTAACTACCAACAACTAATAAATAAGGTTGATTCTTTAGCTGCTGGCCTGACTCAGTTAGGAATTAAGCAAGGACATAAAGTTGCGTTATTTTGTCCAAATAACCTCGAGTTTACATATTGTTTATTAGCTGCGGCCAAACTGGGTATTGCGCTTGCGCCATTACCACTAACTCTTAAAGGACAGGCTTTATCAAAAGCGTTACAAGTAGCTGATTGCGAGTATGCTATAGCATGGATAAGTGTGGCTGAACAACTTGTTAATAATGATGTTTTAGCTACCGACAATATAATTACGATAGGTGGCAATAGTGATAACTTGATTGATTTGGTCAATGTAATGTCTGCATCCACGGCGCAATATGATGAGTTTCCAGTAGAAAATATCAATTTACCTTATATTCTTACCATGACTTCAGGTTCTACTGGTCAACCTAAGCCAATAGTATTTACTCAAGCGACTAAAATTGTTCGCGCATTTGATGCGACGGCTCAGTATTACCAATTAGATAAAAGCGATGTTGTGTTGGTTTCAACACCTTTATATCATTCACTTGCACAGCGCTCTTTACTGATGCCACTAATGTTGGGCGCAAGTGTAGTTATTTTACCCAAGTTCTCAGTTAATGCTTGGCTTGATGCAATCAATACTCATAAAATTAGTTTTTTATTTGCTGTTTCAAGTCAACTAAAGGCCTTGATCCCAGAGTTAGCAAAAGCGCAGTTAACAAGCTTGAAGTGTGTTGTATCATCTTCTGCAACGCTTGAAAGCGACGACAAAAAGTCACTGTTATTAGCCTTGAATTGCCGTTTCCATGAATGTTATGGGGCATCAGAAATGGGGGTGATCAGTGATTTTGATATAACCGAGCCGAATGTACCGATCAATAGTGTAGGTAAGCCTTTACCAAATCTGAAAATAAAGATATGTGATGCTGAACGTAATACTTTGTCTAATGGTAATATCGGTGAAATAGCTTGTCGCTCACCAACTGCGTTTGCACAATATTATAACTTACCAGAGCAAACTGCGCAGAGTTACGACAGTGATGGTTATTTTTTTACTGGTGACCTTGGTTATTTGGATGATGATAATTATCTTTATTATGTTGGTCGAACAAAAGAAGTTATTAAATCGGGCGGGATCAATGTTTACCCGAGCGATATTGAGTTGGTAACTAATTACTTACCTTGGATTTCTGAGTGTGCGGCTTTTGGAGTAAGTGATGATAAATTTGGAGAAGTCATTTTATTATCTTTTGTTTGTAATGATGCTGCGCCAGTGAATGCAAAAATGCAGTTGCAAATGCATTTATTCAAAGAACTTACTGACTATCAGCAACCGCGAATTTTGTTTGAGATGAAAAGACTGCCAAAAACCGAAATGGGTAAAATCCATAAACCGAGTATCAAGCAGGCATATCTAGAGAGTTGTAATTAAGCGTATTACACGCTTTCCCAGCCAAGTGTTTGTGTCGAACGTTTAGCAGCAGCAAATAACTTTAAGCCATCTGCGGCGTGTTCTAAACCAAATACGTATGGTTGGTTATTTTCTTGCCCTAGTTTAAAACATTGTAAATCTTCAGCGATGTCGCTGTATAAGTTTGCAAATGCTTCTACAAAACCAGTGGGGTGGCCTGGTTTCATGCGGTTATATCTAAATTGGTGGGCGTAGTCGCACTGACCCGCTCGGTCTAATATCTCTCGCCTACCATCATTAAAATTTAGTTCTAACTCATCGGGGTTGAGCTGTAACCATTTAGCACTTCCGGTATCTCCATACACTCTGATCTGTAAACCGTTACGATGACCAATAGCCGTTTTTGACATCCACATGCTGCCTTTGACGCCACTGGCATACTTTACTAGCATTTGTACGTCATCGACTAAATTAGCATATTGAGAGTGGTTACTAAATTCAGCTAATGTGTGAGTTGGTTCCTCACCCAATAAAAAGCTACTTAGGTGATGAAGGTGAACACCTAAATCTAAGCAAATGGTTGGTACTTCAGCATCTCGCAGACGCCACGCCTGCGGTTGTGATGTTTTTCCCGCGATATCGGGGGGGCGGCGAAAGCCTTCTTGCGGCATTTCTAAGTGAATTTTTTGAATTGTTCCCAGCTTTCCTGAATTTATTAAATGCTTTAACTCACGTACCATTGCATAGCCACTGTAGTTAAAAGTAACAGCTAAAAATTGTTTCTTTGGATCATAATAAGGGCGAAGAGTTGCAATTTCTCGTGGTCCACAAACCATCGCTTTTTCACAGATTACGGGTAATTTTTTTTCGAATAAATACTGTAAAACTTCTAAATGATGTGGTGTTGGAGTGAGCACTACAAAAGCATCAATGTGACCCTTTTCAGCTTCGACCATTTCTTTCCAATCTGCGTAAACACGTTCTGCTGGGATCCCCCAATGAATACCTGTAGCTTGATTATTTTCTTGATTACGACAAAAGGCACCGGCAACAACTTGAAATTTATGATCCATGTGAGCTGCGCAAAAGTGCACATAACCAACAGCTGACGTGTTACCCCCGCCAATAAAAGCAAGTTTGAAAGTCGGGTGAGTTTGTAACATAGTTGCCTCAAGGTTCATTAAATAATATGTTTATATCGTCAAAAAGGTTGAAAACTTTAATTTAAGATTTGCTGTAGAGTGTTCAGTACAAAATGCACTTCTTGCTCTTTCAACGATGGATGAAGAGGAAGGGTGATAGCACCTTGATAATATTTTTCAGCATTAGGGAAGTCACCAACCTTAAAGCCTAGAGTTTGATAGTATGGCTGTAAATGTATTGGAATATAATGAACGTGGCCAATGATCCCAGCTGCTCGAAGCTGAGTTACAGCGTTTTTATGACGAGTTGTATTGCTATTATTTAGTTGAATTATGTACAAGTGATAAGCGGAATAACAGGTATCAATTTGCTGTAATGGACGAACCAAATTTAAATCAAGATGTGTATCATATATTTTAGCAAGGTGATGTCGCTGCTTAACAAATTCGTCAACTTTACTTAGTTGGCTAAGCCCTAACGCTGCGTGTAAATCAGTCATACGATAATTAAAGCCAAGCTCGATTTGCTGATAGTACCAAGGTCCATGACTTGCATCGGTCATTTCACTTTCATCTGATGTGATCCCATGGCTTCTTAATCGTTTTAAACGCTTTGCTAAATTATCATCATTTGTAACCGCCATACCGCCTTCAGCTGACGTGATGATTTTCACAGGATGAAAGCTGAATACGCAAATATCTGAAAACTCACAATTACCAACAGGTTTATCTAAATATTTAGCACCAATGGCGTGAGAGGCATCTTCGATAATTTTAAAATCATATTTAGTAGCGAGCTGATGAATGGCTTGCATATCGCATGATTGACCCGCCAAGTGTACCGGTATGACAACTTTAGGTAAGCAGTTATTTTTTTCTGCTAGGATCAGCTTCTGCTCAAGTTCCTTAATCGACATGTTGCCAGTATCTAAGTCAATATCAACAAAGTCAATCTTAGCACCACAATAAAGTGCGCAATTACTTGATGCTACAAAAGAAATAGGAGATGTCCAGACTATATCGTTTTCTCCAACGCCTAATGCTAGGCATGCGATATGTAACGCCGATGTTGCACTATTTACTGCAATGCCATGCTTTACTTTACAGTAACTAGCAATGCCAGCTTCAAATGCAGGTACTTTAGGACCTTGCGTGAGCCAGTCAGATTGTAAAACATTGAGTACCGCATCAATATCTGCTTGGTCAATAGATTGCTTTCCATATGGGATCATAAAAGTGCCTGAATATTAAAAGCTGCTATTTCTTCTATTGTCAAAAAGTGGGGGTTACTTAAAGAACTATACTCAAACCCGACTTCAACTTTTTTACCGCGCTCATTTAATGCGTTTGTATCAAAACTATTGCTGCGACTACTAAATTTAATACCAGGTGCAATCACAAAATGATCATCAAATTCGTAGGTATCAAAACACAAATCAGAAGGGCACATCACCTCATGTAATTTTTCACCCGGGCGAATACCAATATTTTTTTGTGGCAGGTTTGGTGCCATAGCTGTTGCTAAATCTGTAATACGAATTGATGGGATCTTGGGAACAAAAATTTCTCCCCCTAACATCCTCTCAAAGTTAGTTAAAACAAAATCAACACCTTGTTGTAGGCTTATCCAAAAGCGGGTCATTTCTTCATGGGTGATAGGGATATGGTCGCGGCCTTGGTCAATAAACTTTTGGAAAATAGGCACTACTGAACCGCGCGAGCAGACTACATTACCGTAGCGAACAACTGAAAATGTGGTGCGATTACCACCGGCAATATTATTAGCGGCAACAAACAATTTATCGGATGCTAATTTTGTCGCACCATATAAATTAATTGGGTTGGCTGCTTTATCAGTAGAAAGCGCAATGACTTTTTCAACATTATTATCTAAGGCAGCATCAATGACATTTTCAGCACCATTGATGTTAGTTTTGATGCATTCCATCGGGTTATATTCTGCGGCAGGGACCTGTTTAAGAGCTGCAGCATGAATAACGTAATTTACTCCACGCATTGCACGGCGTAAGCGGTCTTTGTCGCGTACATCACCGATGAAGTAACGCATACATGGTTGATCAAAGTCTTGCTGCATTTCAAATTGTTTTAACTCATCACGAGAGAAAATAATTATTTTTTTTGGCTTGTATCGCTCAAGTAACGTTTTTACGTATTTTTTACCGAATGATCCGGTACCACCGGTAATTAAAATTGTTTTGTTATCGAACATAGTTTTACCCAAGTTATTTATCATTGGCGTAGTTATAGTAAAAAATTAAATACGCAAAAAGTGAAATTTAATACACTGCTCAGTACTTTACCTATTAACAGAGTAGGTTAGCAAGCACGATGCCAAGTTAATTTAATTAAACAATGGTACAAAGTGCAAAATTTGGCAAATTAAGCTATAATTTAACCAATCAGCGTGTCGGAGCCTGTTATGAAAATTCAATCACCAGCAACTAGTTTTTTAAACCAAACACAGCAAACCAGTAACAAGCTTGCAGAGCAACTTGCTACGGGTAAAAAAGTCAACTCTGCGGCAGATGATGCCGCTGCATTACAAATAATTAATAGATTAACCTCCCAGCAAGACGGTTACAGCCAAGCGGTGAATAATGCCTATGATGGTATTTCTTATTCGCAAGCGACCGAGTCAAACTTGTCGGGTGTCAACGATGCTGTCTCGCGTATTCGTGAATTATCTATCCAAGCAGGTAATGGGGCATTAAATGATAATGACCGTGCTGCTTTGCAAGAAGAAGTAGTGCAGTTACAAAGTCAAATTACAGAGACGTTTGAAAATGCTAATTTTGCAGGAAAACCTATGTTTGATGGTCAGTCGGTGTCGTTTCAAGTTGGTCCAGATGCGAATGCAAATCAAACGATTACTCCTTCGGACGGTAGTTTTGCATCAGTAATATCAACAATTGATATTTCTACTCAAGCAGGTGCTCAAGCTGCAATTGATATTAGTGACCAAGCGGCGGACGAAATTAACGCCCAGCGAGCTGAACTTGGTGCTTTTCAAAATACTTTGGCAAGTACCATTAAAGGCTTAGGAACTCAGCAAGAAAATATTGCCGCGAGCCAAAGTCGAATTCAAGATACCGATTATGCTCAGGCGGTTTCACAGCAAGTATCAAATGATATTTTAGCACAAGCGTCAGTTGCACTGCGTGGACAAGCCAACCAATCGGCTGAATCTATTTTAGGCTTGCTTTAATATTAAAGATACTGCGGTAATTCTTAAGTATTACTTGCAATTAGCTAAGCGTCTATTTTTTGGCATGGTTGTCAAAAAACTGCCGCTTAGTGCTTGCATCCCTGTCAAACTCGCTTACAATTTAAATTATTAATAGCTTGTAGTAACTGTGGTTCGCTAAATAATGATCTTGATCTTAGATAATAATAATAATCGTGCGATTGGTTTACATGCTGCGCTTACCTTTATTGGTGAGGCAGTGCAACTGCTTGATGATGCAAGCCTTGAACAAGAATGTGAAAAATACCAAAAGCAGTCATGTATGGTGATCCTCGGCGCATTACAAAGTTTAGATCATGAGAGCGTGATCAAGCGCCATCCAACAATACCATTTCTATTAATTGGTGAAACCCTTAAATCACTGTTGAGCATTGCCAATGTAGTTGGCCTTATCTGTGAACCTTTTAACCATGATGTAACGACTCAATTACTGCATGATTGCCAACAGTATCAACGGATGTTACCAAATGAGCATAAACACGCAAAACCGCACAAAACCTTTGATGGCTTAGTTGGTGAAACTGAAGCGGTTAAAGATGTACGCTTTTTAATTGAACAAGTTGCTAAAACGGACGCTAATGTATTAATTTTAGGCGAATCAGGTACTGGTAAAGAAGTGGTTGCTCGTAATGTTCATTTACTATCAAAACGTAATACAGGGCCATTTGTACCCGTTAACTGTGGGGCGATACCTGCGGAGCTGTTAGAAAGTGAGTTATTTGGTCATGAAAAAGGCGCGTTCACCGGTGCTATTTCAGCGCGCAAGGGCCGCTTTGAACTTGCCCAAGGTGGGACGCTTTTTTTAGATGAAATTGGCGATATGCCGCTGCAAATGCAAGTAAAGTTATTGCGAGTGTTACAAGAGCGCAGCTATGAGCGGGTTGGTGGTACAAAACCAATTCAAGCGGATGTGCGGGTGATTGCTGCAACACACCGTGATCTTGAAAAAATGATAGAGCAAGGAAGTTTCCGCGAAGATTTATATTATCGACTCAATGTTTTTCCTATCGAAAACCCATCACTTGCAGAACGTGCTGATGATATTCCATTATTATTAAAAGAGCTAATGCGCCGTATTAATGAGCAAAGTGGTACTACCGCTAAATTTACCGAGCGCGCAATTGATAGTTTAAAAGAGCATACATGGCCGGGTAATATTCGCGAGTTAGCGAACTTAGTTGAGCGTATGGTGATCATGTTACCAGATAAAGTGGTTGATATTCCCGATCTACCAGCAAAATATCGTTATATTGAAGTTGATGCTTATGAACCACAATATCCCGAAGAGCTTATGGAGCGTGATGCTTTCAATGATATTTTCAGTACTGGTTTTAGTGATTACGACGATGAGCCAGAAGTTGAAGCAATTCAGCCATCAGCAGACCTTTTACCCGACGAAGGGATTGAGCTAAAAGATTATTTAGCTGAGCTGGAAATTAGCCTGATCACTCAGGCCTTAGAGCGTTATGATTATGTCGTAGCGCGTGCTGCGGAGATCTTGGGTGTACGCCGCACAACCTTAGTTGAAAAAATGAAAAAATATAACCTATCACGAGATTAACAGCTAAGAGCAGGTTTTAGGTGTCAGGTAGCAGGTTTTAGGCAGAAATTAACCAAGTACGATGGTAATTACACCTTTAGAATGGGCTTCGTCATTACCCATAGGCGTTAAGCTTGCTGACGCGCTCACCATCTTTAATTCGGGGGGGGGCTGTAGTGAATAAATCACTAAAAACTTTTTGCACAAAGAGAAAACAATGAGGGTAAATGAGAAGAAAAAATGCCACGGGCTTCGAGCGACGAGCTTCGAATACCCTAAAATCTAATACCTTTATTTTTACCTCATAAGCGCAGCGTACTCTTAGCCTCTTTGTGAATAAGTCACTTAATTAACTTTTTACCACCAGGACACCGAGGCGCTACACGGAGCTGAAGGGCTAGGACCCTAATCCCTTCCTCTTGGAACTCGGAGTTCTCTGTGGTGGATCAATCATTTAAAGATCTTTTGCACAAAGAGAAGTGAATGAGAGCAAATAAGCAGATAAAAATATATATAAATCTTTCGCGGCTGAAGCCTGCTTATATGTGGGTTAAGCATTTGTAGGAAATGGCTTCAGCCATTAATTCCCAGACGCTAGATTTTAGGATCCTAGCGCCTAGTCACTTTTCTAGCTCTTACCACCTAGTATTTTTCAATAATCTCTGCTTTTCTAAAACAATCATTACTATGATCATTCACCATACCACAGGCCTGCATATGGGCGTACACTGTGGTTGGACCTAAAAACTTAAATCCCCGTTTTTTTAAATCTTTTGCAAATGCAGTTGAGGCCTCTGTAATTGCAGGGTAGTCACTAAGTTTATCTAACTCATTCACTAACGGCTTACCACCTACAAACTGCCATTGATAGTTACTGAAGCTGCCAAATTCTTGCTGAATTTCAATAAAACGTTTGGCGTTATTTATAGTTGCTACAATTTTTAAACGATTACGTATAATTGTTTCATCAAGCATTAATCGTTCAACATCGTGCTCGTTCATTTGTGCGACTTTTTCTACATCAAAATCCAAAAATGCACGACGATAGCCATCACGTTTCTTTAAAATCGTATACCAACTTAATCCTGCTTGTGCTGATTCCAGAGTAATAAATTCAAAAAGTGTTTGGTCATCATATACTGGGATCCCCCATTCATCATCGTGATAGGCAACATAGTCATCTTTACTGGTATCGAGCCAAGGGCAGCGACATAAATTTGTTGAATTCATAGTGTCTCCTTGCTTTGCTTATTTTAGTTTGTCATTTTTTTGTCGCGTTATTTATACGCTAAGCAAATGAAATTAATCAATATAATTGTTGGTACAATTTGTGCATTTAGCTAGTTAGATCCTGTAAACGAGAATGCATTATGGCCTTAGCTAATGTCTTAAAACCACAATTTATCACAGCGACCCAGTATAACCCATGCTTACTGCAAGAAGAGTACATTGGTGAGTTAAGTGAATTACGCCAGCAAGCCAGTTGGTTAAGTCATTTAGTAGATACAATGCCTGCGGGTGTTGTGGTGCTTGATGGTCGCGGTTTGATCGCTAAAGCTAATCAAATCGCAACAGACATGTTAGGGGAACCACTCGAAGGTGAAAAGTGGTTCAGTGTGATCCAGCGCTCGTTTCGGCCCCAACAAGATGATGGCCATGAAGTATCGCTAAAAGATGGACGCTTAATTAAGTTAGAAATAACGGCATTAGCGCCAGAGCCAGGGCAATTAATCTTAATGACTGACTTAACCGAAACGCGTCGTCTACAAACACGCGTTGCACATATGCAGCGTTTAAGTGCATTGGGTAAAATGGTGGCATCTTTGGCACATCAAGTGCGAACACCACTGTCTGCTGCGATTTTGTATGCCGCTAATTTAGGTTCAAAGCGGTTACCCGAAAGCTCTCGAGGCAATTTTCATACTAAGTTAATGTCGCGTTTAAAAGATCTCGAAACCCAAGTAAACGATATGTTGTTGTTCGCAAAAAGTGGCGATCAGCAAGTTGTTGAACATGTTTCCATGCAGCAATTATTAACTGAAGTGAAAACTGGCGCTGATGCTATGGTCGCACTTAATAATAGTGAACTTCAGGTCAGTTTACCTGAGCCTGATATCGAGATAATGGGCAATAAAACTGCGCTTGCCAGTGCCATTCAAAACCTTATTCACAATAGTATTCAAGTCATTGGCAGTAATGCACTCGTTCAATTAAGTGCGCAGCGGGATGCGAGTGACCCCGAGCTAGTGTGTATTACTGTAAGTGATAATGGCCCTGGGGTCGATTTAAGCTTACTTGATAAATTATTTGAACCATTTTTTACTACCCGAAGCCAAGGCACAGGTTTAGGCTTAGCGGTGGTTAGTTCAGTCGCAAATGCACACCAAGGACGAGTTGAAGTAACGAACAATGCTCAAGGCGGAGCCTGCTTTAGTTTACTGTTACCTATTTGTACAAAGTCAACATCGGCGGAGGCAATATGAACAACACGATTTTAGTGGTTGAAGATGATGCAGGGCTTCGTGAAGCCTTGATTGATACGCTTGAAATGTCTGGAATAGATTGCGTTGCGGCTGACAGTGCCGAGCAAGCTATGGTGCTACTTAAAAAAGACAGCTTTTCGCTGGTCGTGAGCGATGTGCAAATGGGCGCGATGAGTGGTCTTGATTTACTGCGCAGCATAAATCTTAATTACCCTGATCTACCGGTTTTAATGATGACAGCGTATGCGACTATTGATGATGCTGTTGAGGCTATGCGGTTAGGGGCAATTGACTATATGGCCAAACCGTTTGCGCCCGAAGTGCTACTTAATATGGTAAGCCGCTATCTACCTGAGCCGGAAAAAGAAACTGACGGGCCGATTGTCGCTGATCCGAGTAGTATTCAGCTATTAGAACTTGCAAGTCGGGTTGCTAAATCGGATGCTAGTGTGATGGTGCTTGGTCCTAGTGGCTCAGGTAAAGAAGTACTCGCACGGTTTATCCATGATAAATCAGATCGTGCAGAGCAGCCATTCGTCGCAATAAACTGTGCTGCGATCCCTGAAAATATGCTCGAAGCTACATTATTTGGCTACGAGAAAGGCGCGTTTACTGGTGCGATTCAAGCTTGTCCGGGTAAATTTGAGCAAGCACAAGGTGGCACAATTTTACTTGATGAAATCACTGAGATGGATTTAGGCCTACAAGCTAAGTTATTACGTGTATTACAAGAACGCGAAGTTGAACGTTTAGGTGGTCGCAAAACTATTAAGCTGGATGTGCGTATTTTGGCTACCAGTAACCGTGATTTAAAAGAGGCTGTGGCTAAGCACCAGTTTAGAGAAGATTTATATTATCGATTAAATGTATTTCCGTTGATGTGGCGTCCACTTTGTCAACGTCCAGGCGATATTGTCGTGTTGGCAAAGCATTTAATTGAACGTCATCTCAATAAAAGCAAAGAGCCTATCGCTGTACTTAGCGAACCGGCAGAGAAAAAATTATTAGCTCATACTTGGCCAGGTAATGTGCGTGAACTGGATAATGTGATCCAGCGTGCGCTGATATTACGCCACGGTGATATGATTGACGAAAGTGCTATTTTTATTGAAAATTTAACCCAGACTCCTCTAACTGCGGCTTTATCAGCAAGTTTAGTGCCGGCTAATTCAGCACCAGAAAGCACTACTTCGGCGGTTACAAGTTCACCAACTAATGATGCTTATTATGATCTGCAAGCGCCAGCAATAAAAGCCACAGCACAACGCAATCAGCTGCGTGAAGAATTACCAAGCTTGGATTCGGGAAGTTACAAAGATGAACTTAAAGATAAAGAGCATAGAATTATTTTAGAAACCCTAAATCGTTGTCAAGGCAAGCGTAAAGATGTAGCTGAAACATTAGGGATCAGCCCACGAACATTACGTTATAAATTGGCTCAAATGCGTGATTTGGGGATCACCTTACCTGCTTAAGCCTCTATAATTTTTGTTTTCCTTCACTATTTAATTTACGCTCAGCCTTGCTGGGCGTAAACTTGTCAAAACTCTGACAACTAAAATAAATCTTAAGATGATGATATTTATGGTTTTATTAGTTGGCATGCTTTGTGCTTTATTAAGTTATTAGTAAACTGCATCGTCAGAGACAATTATGAAAATTCAAAACAGCGCATTATTTCAAGAAATGCAATCTATGGCTCTCGAAGCTGGTCGTAGTAATCAAGTAAACAAATTACCGACGCAGGCGCAGCCTACTTCGAGCGCCCAATTTGGCGATTTGTTAAGTGATGCACTCAATACAGTGAATGGCCTTCAAGCTGATGCGAAACAAAAAGTCGTAGCGGTTGAAATGGGCGATCGAAATGTGTCATTAGCGGATGCAATGATCGCATCACAAAAATCGTCAGTTGCCTTTGAAGCTACGGTGCAAGTTCGTAACAAACTTGTAGAAGCCTATAAAGAAATCATGAACATGCCTGTTTAACTAGGTAGTGGAGAATTATTGTGGCGCAATCTAATCAATCAACAGATCTTGCTTTGGCCGGCGGCGGTATCGACCAAACTGATAATGACGATCAACAAGAACAAAAGTCAGGCTATTTAAGTGCATTAAACGGCGTTGATGTATTGCGTCAGGTTACTCTAATTATTGCATTAGCGATTTGTTTAGCGATTGCTATTTTTGTGATTATTTGGGCACGTCAACCAGATATGCGTCCACTTGGAAAAATGCCAACGGAAGAGCTAATTCAAACGCTCGACTTTTTAGATGCACAAAAAATTGACTATCAACTTGATGGCAATGTGGTTTCTGTTCCTGAAAATGAATATCAAAATATTAAATTGTTAATGACCCGCGAAGGTATTGAGCAAGCGCCGAACTCGGGTACTGATATTATCATGCAAGATATGGGTTTTGGTGTTAGTCAGCGTTTAGAGCGTGAACGTTTAAAGCATGGTCGTGAACAACAACTAGCGCGTACGATTGAGGAACTACAAAATGTCACGCGTGCTAAAGTATTATTGGCAATACCGAAAGAAAATGTTTTTGCTCGTCGTGAGAAAAAACCATCCGCAACAGTGGTATTAACTTTAAAACGTGGTCGTATGCTCGGTAGTGAAGAAGTGGACGCCATTGTTGATATTATTGGTTCAGCAGTGCAAGGTTTAGAGCCGTCACGAGTAACTGTAACAGACCAAAATGGCCGATTACTTAATTCAGGATCGCAAAGTGCGTTAGCTGCTCGCTCACGCAAAGAATACGATATTGAACGTAAACGTGAACAAGAATATCTAGATAAAATAGATGGTATCTTAATGCCAGTTATTGGTATGGGTAACTACACTGCACAAGTCGATTTAAGTATGGACTTTAGTGCGATTGAAGAAACTCAAAAACGCTACAACCCTGATTTACCGGCGGTACGCAGTGAAACCACCTTTGAAGAAAACAACATCGGCGGGTTAGCTATCGGTATTCCTGGCGCGCTGACAAATCAGCCTCCAACAGATTCAAATATTCCTGAAATTGCCGGTCAAGGTGGTGCAGGCTCTGGTTCATCACCCAGTCGCACTCACAAAGAAGCGACACGTAACTATGAACTTGATACTACTATCTCCCACACACGTCAGCAAAGTGGTGTTATTCGTCGAATTAGTGTGTCTGTGGCAGTCGATTATGTGGCAAAAGTGGGTGAAAATGGTGAAACGACTATGGAGCCTCGCTCAGTTGAAGCACTGTCAAATATTCGTCGTTTACTGCAAGGTGGTGTGGGTTTTGACTTACAGCGTGGTGATGCATTAGAAGTAGTGACAGTACCGTTTGTACGTGAACCGATGGACTTAGCTATTGAAGTGCCACTGTGGGAACAAAACTGGTTTATGAAAGTTGTGCGTTTAGTGCTTGGCGCATTGGTTATTATAGTGTTAATCATGGCGGTGGTTAAACCTATGCTGAAACGCTTGATTTACCCAGATGATACCCTTGAAGAGTATGATGATGATGCGCTTAGTTCTGGTGTAGATATTGGTGATAACACCCTAGATATGCTAAATAAAGATTTTGATTCTGCTTCGGTTGGCTTCTCAAGTGATGGTACACTACAGTTACCAGACCTACATGGCGATGAAGACTTATTAAAAGCTGTTCGTGCCTTAGTAGCAAATGAGCCAGAACTCTCCTCACAAGTTGTGAAAGCGTGGTTAACTGAAGATGACTGATCAAGAACAAAAACAACTGCCAGCAGCGTTTGATGTTGATAAATTAGACGGTGTAGATAAAGCCGCAATTTTATTGCTAAGCTTATCCGAAGAAGATGCAGCGCAAATATTAAAGCACCTTGAACCTAAACAGGTGCAAAAAGTGGGTATGGCAATGGCGGCGATAGATGATCTATCGCAAGCCAAAATCAGTGCCGTGCACAATTTATTTATAGAACAAATACAAAGCTTTAGTACGATTGGCTTCCAATCAGAAGATTTTATCAAAAAAGCGCTTACTGCGGCACTTGGTGAAGATAAAGCGGCAAGCCTGATAGATCAAATTGTTATGGGATCTGGTGCCAAGGGTCTTGATTCATTGAAATGGATGGACTCAAAGCAGGTTGCCAATATTATTCGCAATGAGCATCCGCAAATACAAACTATCGTTTTATCGTATTTGGAGCCTGAGCAATCGGCCGAAATTTTAGCGCAGTTTCCTGAAAAAGTGCGCTTAGATTTAACCATGCGAATCGCCAACCTTGAAGAAGTTCAACCTGCGGCTTTACAAGAGTTGAACGAGATAATGGAAAAACAATTTGCCGGACAAGCTGGTGCGCAAGCTGCAAAAATGGGCGGCTTGAAAGCGGCGGCAGATATAATGAACTATCTCGATACTAATATTGAAGGTCAGTTGATGGATTCTATCCGTGAGCATGACGAAGAGATGTCGCAACAAATCCAAGATTTAATGTTCGTATTTGAAAACTTAATGGATGTTGATGATCGTGGTATTCAAGCTATCTTGCGAGAAGTCCAACAAGATGTACTGATGAAAGCCATCAAAGGTACTGATGATGCATTGAAAGAGAAAATCCTCGGCAATATGTCAAAACGGGCTGCAGAGATGCTTGCTGATGATTTAGAAGCAATGGCACCTGTGCGGATCAGCGAAGTTGAAGCCGCGCAAAAAGAGATCTTATCTACGGCACGTCGTCTCGCTGATTCAGGTGAAATTATGCTTGGTGGTGGTGGTGGTGAGGAGTTCTTGTAAACCATGAGCAAACCTACTCAATATCAAGGTCGTCCTTTACGTGCCAGTGAAGCAGTTGATGAATTATTAGAAAACTGGCCAATTCCAGATGTTACGCAAGACACTCGAAAATTCGATGGTCGTTCAACGGCGTTTGGTACACCGCTGGCCGATTTATATCGTAAAGAGCTTGAAGAAAGTGAACAAGCACTAGAGCCCGAAGAGCCTGAGCTGCCCTCGTTAACGATGGCTGAGCTGGAACGAATTCGTCAAGATGCCTACGAAGAAGGCTTAAAACAAGGCCACGAGCAGGGTTATATTGATGGTTTTGAAAAAGGCGTAGGTGAGGGAAAAGAAGCCGGTTATAAAGAAGGCATTGAGCTTGGTAAAACACAAGGTCAAGAAGAAGTAAAACCACTGATTGAAGAACAGCTAACGGGTCTAAAAGTATTGTTGGATAGTTTGTCAGCGCCATTAGCTAAAGTCGATGATGACGCCGAAAAGCAACTTGTACAGTTAACCGTAATGCTAACCGAAGCGTTAGTTTATCAAGAAATTAAAACCTCCCCTGAAATCATTTTGCAAAGTTTAAAGCAGTGTATCGATGCGTTAGCCAATGAGCAGCAAAGTGTGCGTATTCATTTACATCCTGAAGACATTGAACTGGTTAAAAATAGTTATGGTGAAGCTGCACTAGCTGAAAACCATTGGCAGTTAGTTGCAGAGCCGACTTTAGATCGCGGCGGTTGCCAAGTAAAAACACCTCAGTCATCTATTGATATGACTATAAAAACCCGCGTCAAAGAAACGTTGGATAGTTTTTTGCATAGTAGTGGTATCTAACGCTATTTTTGGTTTGCAATGAGTTCTCAACCACGCCCATTAAGTGAACGTTTACAACAGTATCAAAAACATATTCATAGCCCAACGCCTGCTGTTGCGGGAATTTTAACCCGTGTTGTAGGGTTAACATTAGAGGCAAAAGGATTACGCGCGCCAGTTGGCAGCCAATGTAAAATTGAAACCATGCATGGTTTTGTTGATGCTGAAATTGTTGGTTTTAATGATCAGACGCTTTACTTGATGCCAAATGACCATATTTCTGGTGTACTACCTGGAGCGCGAGTGATCCCACAAGTAAATGATACCGGACTGCCTGTTGGTATGTGTTTACTTGGTCGTGTTGTTGATGGCTTAGGGCGTCCGTTGGATGGGCTTGGAGCTATTAAAGCAGAGCATTACTTAAAATTTGCACAAAATTCAATTAACCCATTATCTCGACGACCAATTACGCAGCCGATGGATGTTGGTGTACGCGCTATTAATTCAGTGATAACTGTTGGCCAAGGCCAGCGCATGGGGCTATTTGCAGGCTCAGGCGTGGGTAAGTCGGTATTACTGGGTATGATGACCCGAGGCTCAGAAGCTGATGTAATAGTTGTTGGTTTAGTGGGGGAGCGTGGCCGCGAAGTAAAAGAATTTATCGAAGAAATACTCGGTGTGGAAGGGCGTAAGCGTTCTGTCGTAGTTGCTGCTCCCGCCGATGCATCGCCATTAATGCGATTAAAAGGTTGTGAAAGTGCGGTAACTATCGCGGAGTACTTTCGCGATCAAGGCTTAAATGTTTTATTGCTACTGGATTCTGTAACGCGTTATGCCATGGCTCAGCGCGAAATAGCGCTTGCGGTTGGTGAACCACCGGCGACTAAAGGTTATCCGCCCTCAGTATTTGCAAAGCTACCCGCGCTGGTGGAACGTGCTGGTAATGGCGGCGAAGGGCAAGGCTCTATCACAGCGTTTTTTACTGTACTGAGTGAAGGGGATGATATGCAAGATCCGATTGCTGATGCGGCGCGAGCCATTTTAGACGGTCATATCGTGTTATCCAGAGAGCTCGCTGACAGTGGTCATTATCCTGCTATTGATATAGAAAAATCGATTTCACGGGTGATGCCACAAGTTGTCTCAGAAGCACACATGCAACAAGCGCGAGTGTTAAAACAAGTGTATTCAATGTTCCAGCAAAATAAAGATATGATTACTTTAGGTGCTTATCAAAAAGGCACCGACCAAATGCTTGATCAGGCCATTAATATGATGCCAAGAGTGAATGCATTTCTACAACAAGGCATGAAAGATGTGATTAGCTATGACGATGGCCTACAAGGGCTTGCGCAATTATTAGGACAAGCATAATGGCAACAAATAAGCTCAATCTATTGCTGAAAATAGAAAATGATAAAGAAGAAACTTTACGGATAAATTATTTACAAGCGCAGCAAAACTTGCAAGGCAATCAACAAAAATTGCAAGGCTTGAATAACTTTCGTTTGGAGTATACTCAGCAATTACATTTAAAAGGAAAGTCTGGTTTAAGTAGTGCAGGGTTTAGTCAATACCATGCTTTTATTGCCAAAATAGAAGAAGCTATTCGTCAACAAGCGAATACCGTCAGTACTGCTAAACAAGTTGTTTCACAACGACAAAGTTTATGGCTGAAACAGCAGATTAAGGCTAAAGCGGTTGCTAAATTAATAGAAAAACAGCAGCTTAAAGCGAATGTAATCGCACAAAAAAATGAACAAAAAATGCTTGATGAATTTTCTGCAAATCAATTTTATCAAAGACGTCGCGCTCTATAGTCATCGCCCAAAACAGCATTATTTATTTTTAAAATTAGCTTAGGCATATTATTTGCTTGTTTAACGTATGAAGTATTTATTCTGGCAAACTGCGGCGGCAAATTGCCACTTTTAATCTAGGTGAATTATGGCTATTAGTGATCTTTCAGTGTTTATCTCAACTGAGCAGGATGTTCAGTTAAATAAAAAAGACAGTGCCAAAGGCAGTGCGGCAACAGGTAAAGAAAGCACCGATAGTGATTTCTTTAGTGAGTTACAAAACGCTAATAATGCTGCAGAAACACCCATGAAAGTTAACTCATCTGGCGCTGTGTCAGCTGCAAGTGAAGCCGAAGTTGCTGCTGAAAAAGCGCAAAAAACGCCCACTGACAGCAGTGATGAGAAAACGATGTCAGGTGATGCTATGTCTGGTGATGCAATGCTTGCTCAGATCACGGCAGCCAACAATATGGACACTCGGGTAAATAATACGCCAACTGTTGCAAATGCCTCATTACTTTCAACGTTGGGTAAATACAGTGAAGAAAAAATAGATCCGAAGCTTATTAAAGTCACTGGACCACGTCCAATTGATGATGTTACGCCTATTATTGATACAGACACTCCTGCTACTGATGATCCTATTGCACAACTAGTCGATAAACAACTAAAACCAACGCTACTTACTGAAAAAACGGTGCTGGCAGAGGCGATTGATAAACAGCTTCAACTGAAGGGAAACACCCCTCCTGATGATGCTGTGACTCCTATTATTGATGATATTCAAGTGGCAAAAGAGATATCGCAAAATAAAGCGATGACAATGCAGCCAACAAACCAACAAGCTGCAGCTACCTTAAAGAGTGGGGAAGTTGGCAATGAAACAGCTCAAATAAATATTGCTGAAAATACAAGCAAAGGTAAGCCACAAAACAGTGAAGTATTAGCTAAAGGTTTGGACGTAACGCTTGCTCAACAAGTTAAACCACAAGAAAGTGAAGTATTAGTTAAAGATTCGGACACAAGGATTGCTCAGCAAGAAAAACCTCAACAGAGTGCAGCGTTAACTGCAGATGCGCACGCAACTGTAGCTAACGTTACTGCTAACGCCAAACAAGCAACCACAAGTGCTACTGCAGTAGCAATGGACGTTGCTTCAAAGGCAGAACCAGTAGTTAAAGGTGTGGAATCAACCACTACGATTGGCTCTCAAACTGATGTAGCTGAAAAAGCAGCTACACAGGCAAAGCATAGTAACAGTGCTGTATTAGAGCAAATCAGTAAGGTATTGCTTAACTCACCAACTACAGTACAAAAAAATGAACACCCATTGTTGGCGAGCTTAACACCAGAGCAGCAAAAACAGCTACAAAATCAAGTTGATGTCATTCGTCAGCAAGATCCATCACCGGCTAACGTAACTGACTTAAAAAAAATGCTGGCTGAATTTGTAGAGCTTAATAGTAAAGAAGTTGCAAAACCTACCACGGCAGTTGCGACAATGAACACGGCAGAGCTAACCCAACTAAGTAAAGATATTTCGCTGTTGAGTCCTGTGCAAAAGCAGGCATTGAGCCAGCAATTACAAAATTTTGTGAGCACTGAGCAGCCTAAGGGGGCTTTATTAACTCAGATCGATACGGCTATTGCAGAATTAGCTCAGCCAGAGAGTATTGAAAAAAAGACTGAGTCAAAAGCTCAATTGACGGTTCAGTCAATGACAGATAATTTAGTAAGCACTACAACAACCAATAGCAACACCGCTAAATCAGATACAAATAAAGTATCTGCGCCACAAGATGCACTTATAAAGGCCGCGAGCAAAGAGCAAGAAGTGAAACTGGCAGTGCAAGATAATGTTCTAAAAAGTGAGCAACTTGCTGAAAATATTAAAGCAGAGCAAAGCCCTGTGCGCGACAACACATTGACACGTGTAAATCAATTGTTTGGCCAGTTCACCGGATTAACCACTGCGGTTACGACAGCCTCGGCTGTAGAAGGGAGTGAGCAAAGCTATCAACAAGCTTTGGCAGATATGCAAGTTATGCATGCCCAGCAAGCGAGCCCTACATCACAGACAAGACAAATAAATCTTGATCCAACTGCGTTACAAGCATTGAATATCATGAAAAGTGATGCAGCCAAATTACTACAAGAACGAGTGAGTGCATTACTAAGTATCAATAATAAAGAAGCTGAAATACGTCTTGATCCGCCAGAAATGGGTAGTATGCAAATTCGTATTCGTAGCGATGCAGAACAAGCTCAAATTAACTTTGTGGTACAAAATCAGCAAGCCAAAGAAGCTCTTGAGCAATCAATGCCGAGATTACGAGAAATGTTAGCACAGCAGGGAATTGAACTGGGTGAAAGCAGTATCCAGCAGGGAAATAGTCAAAGTGATACTGGTGGTGACGGACAACAAAATGGTCGTGGTCAACAGGCAAATCAGCAACAAAATGAAGAGGAAAGTGCATTAACTCAGCAACCAATTCGAGGCTCTGGGCAACAATCTTCATCATCAATAGATTACTATGCCTAACACCTGCTATTATATGAGGTATAAGACTATAAAAATAAATAACTTGATGGTGCGCGGTGACACTCGTAATATCGCTATTATTAAGGCATAAAGGAAAGCAGCATGGCTGAAGAAGCGAACTTAGAAATTGAAGACGGTAGTAAAAGTAAAAAAAAGCTGATTATAATTATTATTGCTGTGGTATTGGTAATTGGTGGTGCAGCTGGCTTTTTCTTGATGTCTGGCTCCGACGCTGCTCCTGAAACACTTGCGGATGAATCTGTTGCATCAGCAACTGAAACTGCAGATGTAAGTGGTAGTGGTGCAAAGGTTGGCAGTGCCTTATATGTTGCGATGCCTCGACCTTTTATTTTTAACGTACCTGGTGCCAGTCGTGATCGCATTGTGCAAATAAAAGTGCAATTACTAGTGCGCGGTGATGTGAATGAAGAAACGGCTAAAAAGCATATTCCACTTATTGAAGGCACATTGCTTGGTGTGTTTTCAACCACCACCGCAGATGAGCTTGGTACTAGCGAAGGCAAAGAAACCCTACGAGTAGCAGCGCTTGATAAAGTACAAGCCGCGTTAACTGATGTAGAGGGTAGTAAAGTAATTGAGCGGGTGTTGTTTACCGGCTTTGTAATGCAATAAGGGGTCAGCGTGAGTGATTTATTATCCCAAGATGAAATCGATGCCCTGTTGCATGGTGTCGATGAAGTCGAAGAGGAGGATCTACAGGACGGTGATGATGGTAGCGGTAATACGTTGCAATACGATTTTTCTTCACAAGATCGTATTGTTCGTGGTCGCATGCCGACTCTGGAGATTGTGAACGAACGATTTGCTCGACACATGCGCATTAGCTTATTTAATATGATGCGCCGTACTGCTGAAGTTTCTATCAATGGCGTACAAATGATAAAGTTTGGTGAGTATATCCACACTTTATTTGTTCCTACCAGTCTTAATATGGTGCGCTTTCGTCCTCTTAAAGGTACTGGGTTAATCACTATGGAAGCACGGTTAGTGTTCATCCTGGTTGATAACTTCTTTGGCGGCGATGGTCGCTATCATGCGAAAATAGAAGGTCGTGAATTTACACCTACTGAGCGCCGTATTGTACAAATGCTATTAAAAATAATCTTTGAAGATTACAAAGAAGCATGGGCGCCGGTAATGGATGTGTCTTTTGAATATCTTGATTCAGAAGTTAATCCGGCAATGGCTAATATCGTCAGTCCCACCGAGGTGGTGGTGATCAGTTCATTCCATATTGAGCTGGATGGCGGTGGCGGGGATTTCCATATCGCATTGCCGTATTCAATGCTTGAACCTATTCGTGAATTACTCGATGCTGGTGTGCAATCAGATACTGAAGATACCGATTTACGTTGGAGCAAAGCCTTACGTGATGAGATTATGGATGTTGAAGTTGGAATATCAACACAACTGCTTGAAGTTGATTTAACCTTAGCGCAAATTATGGAGCTTAAGGCTGGGGATATTATTCCTGTTGAGATGCCAGAGCACATAACGGTGTTTGTCGAAGAGCTGCCAACCTTTAGGGCTAAAATGGGTCGCTCTCGTGATAACGTCGCGCTGCAAATTAGTGAAAAAATTAAACGTCCTGAATCAGTCAAATCAGAGTTGCATGTCTTTACAAAAGGTGGCAAAAAGCTTGATTCAGATGCGGAATTAGCAGAACTAGAAGATGATCTACACCTTTCCGAAGGCGTAGATTTAGACTGGTAAGAGAATAAAAAGGTTTAATAGTATGAGTGATGACCAAGATACAATGGACGAATGGGCGGCTGCTTTAGCCGAAGCCGAAGGGACCGATAGTTCTGATGGTGCCAAAGTAACTGAACTTGACGAGTTAAGTGATGCTAGACATGAAATGAGTGGCGAAGAAAAACGCAAACTCGATACAATTTTAGATATCCCCGTGACTATTTCGATGGAAGTCGGGCGTTCAAAAATTAATATTCGTAACTTACTTCAGCTTAACCAAGGTTCAGTTGTTGAGCTTGATCGTGTTGCCGGTGAGCCATTGGATGTATTAGTTAATGGTACATTGATAGCGCATGGTGAAGTGGTCGTAGTTAATGATAAATTTGGTATCCGCCTGACTGACGTGATCAGCCAAGTTGAACGGATCAAGAAGCTGCGATGAGCAGTTGGCTTTTTTTATCGACTGCAGCAAGCTCAGCGCTGCCTGCAGCGACACCAATGGGCGACTTACTCTCAATGGTAATGTCTTTAATCATGGTGCTAGTACTGATTGTGGTACTGGCATTTTTGGTTAAAAAACTAAACCCCAATTTAGCAAATACCGACGAATTTAAAGTGGTGCGTAGTTTACCGTTAAGTGCGCGAGAGCGATTAATGGTCGTCGAAATTGATAATTGTCAGCACTTACTAGGCGTAACCCCGCACAGTATTAACTACCTGCATAAATTAGAGACTCCATTGACAGAAAAAGAGTTGCCAGCCCTTGCACAACGTTTTGGTAAACTCTTAAACCCACAAACTAACCACATTAAAAAGAATTAATAATATGACTAAGTGGCTGCTTATACTTTTTGCATTAGTTTTTATCCCCACAGTTAACGCCGAAGGCATTGAAGCGTTAAGTATTACGACTAATCCAGACGGTTCACAAGATTACTCTGTAACCTTGCAAGTACTGGCTATTATGACCGCGCTAAGCTTTATACCTGCAGCGGTGATCATGATGACCTCATTTACTCGCATAATCGTAGTACTGGCTATTTTACGCCAAGCAATTGGTTTGCAACAAACACCATCAAATCAAATATTGTTAGGTATGTCGCTATTTCTAAGTATTTTTATAATGACGCCGGTTTATCAAAAAGTGAATCAGCAAGCTATTGAGCCATATTTAAATGAGCAGGTGACCTCGATTCAAGCGCTTGAACTTGCCAAAGAGCCGATGAAGGAATTCATGCTCTCACAGGTGCGCATAAAAGATTTAGAAACCTTCGCTAAAATTGCTGGGTATGATAAGTTAGATTCTCCTGAAGCAACGCCATTAATTGTATTAATCCCCGCATTTATAACCAGCGAATTACAAACTGCATTTATTATTGGTTTTATGTTCTTTATTCCATTTTTGATAGTCGATTTAGTTGTGGCTTCAGTCTTGATGGCCATGGGTATGATGATGCTCTCGCCGATGATTGTGTCTATGCCGTTTAAAATTATGTTGTTTGTACTTGTTGATGGCTGGAGTTTAGTGATGGGGACTTTAGCTAAAAGTTTTGGCTTAGGCACTTGATATGGCAATACAATACTTTGCCTACAAAGGCTAGGGGGGCACCATGGAACCAGAAATCTTCGTCGATATTCTCAGTAATGCATTATTTTTAGTTATTAAATTAGTATCGGCAATTGTGGTACCAGGTTTATTAGTGGGTTTAGTTGTAGCTGTATTTCAGGCCGCAACGTCAATCAATGAACAAACATTAAGCTTTTTGCCGCGGCTATTAATTACTATCAGCGCCTTGATTGTTGGAGGGCATTGGTTAACGCAAGAGTTAATGGATTTTTTTAGTCGAATAGTGTTAATTATTCCTGAAATTGCGGGCTAGTATGGAATTCCCATTTTCGGTTATTATTCAGTGGCTGAGTGATTTTTTGTTACCACTAGTACGGATCAGCTCGATGATTATGATCATGGCGGGGCTGGGTGCTAAAAATGTGCCTACGCGGATCAAGATGGGTCTAGCGGTAATGATTACTTTTTTAGTTGTACCAGTACTTCCGCCTGCGACATTTAATAACTTATTCTCTTTTGAGATGATATTGGTAGTTATTCAACAAATGTTAATCGGTGTTGCGATAGGTTTTGCTTCTGTACTGATGTTGAATACTTTTGTGTTAGCAGGGCAAATATTAGCAATGCAAACTGGCCTTGGTTTCGCCTCTGTTGTTGATCCTTCTAATGGTATGAGTGTGCCTGCTGTTGGGCAGTTTTATTTGATTCTAGCCACGCTATTATTCTTTGTATTTAATGGCCATTTAATGATGATCCAAATGGTAGTGCATAGCTTTGAGGTGCTACCAATCGACGGTAATTGGTGGGCGGTTGATCATTATTGGGACATAGTGACGTGGGGCGGCTGGATGTTTACTACCGCCTTGGTGTTATCTTTGGCGCCTTTAACAGCTATGCTGGTGATTAATATGTCGTTTGGTGTGATGACCCGTGCAGCACCGCAGTTAAACATTTTTTCAATCGGTTTTCCGTTTACCTTGGTTGCAGGTTTAGTCATTATTTGGGCAACCTTAGGTAACTTTGTTACTCAATTTGAATTTCAATGGCTAAAAATGATTGAGTTAATGTGTACTTTAGTTGGTTGTTCCCCATAGGAGAGAGTGATGGCTGAAGATTCAGGTCAAGAAAAAACCGAAGAACCCACGGGGAAAAAAGTAGACGACGCGAAAAAGAAGGGCCAGGTTGCGCGCTCAAAAGAGCTTGGCACCATGTTTGTACTTATTTTTTCAGCGATTTCATTACTTATGTACGGACCTGAGATTGGCAAGGGACTGTATAATATAATGGGTCGCATGCTCAGTTTGAACCGCAATGAAACCTACGATACTACGAAAATGTTTTCTGTGTGGGGAGCGGTGGCCGATGCGCTAGTATTTCCGATGGCGATGTTCGTGTTTATTATTGTGCTGGCGGGTATCATAGGTAATACCTTGTTAGGTGGTTTTAACTTTAGTTGGGAGGCGGCAGCACCCAAAGCCAGTAAAATGTCACCAGCAAAAGGTATAAAGCGGATGTTAGGTCCACAAGCGGGCGTCGAGTTGGTGAAATCGATTTTAAAGTTTGTGGTCGTGGCGGGCTTTGCCATTTTTTTGATCAACACCTTCTTTGATGAAATTCTTCATCTGAGTATTGAAAGTGCGCCGGGCAATATCATTCATGCCTTAGAGATACTCGCATGGATGTTTTTAGGGCTGACCTGCACCTTAACCATTATTGCTGCGATTGATGCGCCATATCAAAGCCATAAACATCACAAAGAATTAAAAATGACTCTACAAGAAGTCAAAGATGAATATAAAAATTCTGAAGGTGATCCGCAAATTAAAGCGCGTATAAGGCAAACGCAAAGACAAATGTCGCAGCGACGCATGATGCAGGATGTGCCAGATGCCGATGTAGTTGTTACCAACCCTACTCATTACTCTGTGGCATTAAAGTACGACACAGAGCGCGCTGGCGCGCCTATATTAGTTGCCAAAGGCGTTGATGAGATGGCGATGCAAATTAGAAAAATAGCCATAGGTAACGAGGTACCCATTGTAGAGTCCCCCATGCTTACTCGAGCACTGTATCATACTGCCGAAGTAGGAGAACAAATCCCTGACCAACTATTTACTGCAGTCGCACAAGTTTTAGCTTATGTATTTCAGCTTAAACGCTTTCAAAAAGGCCGTGGTAAACGCCCTACAAAATTGAATAAAACACTCCCAATTCCAGATGCCTATAAGTATTGATTTGAATAATCAGTATTCTTTTAAGCTCGTAATTAATAACTTGGAATAGTTATTGCAAATTCCGTTTAGTGTCAATTTTTTGAAATTGTAGAATTATGGAATTTAAAGCTGTATTACAACAACTTAATAAAGATAAAAAAGAGTATTTAAAAGGTGTTGGTACACCTTTGCTGGTGCTCGCTGCGCTGGGCATGGTGATTTTACCGTTACCGCCATTTTTACTCGACATTCTTTTCTCGTTTAATATAGCTTTAGCATTAGTGGTGTTGTTAGTGACAGTTTACACCATGAAGCCTGTTGAATTTGGGATGTTTCCCGCAGTACTATTGATTGCAACTATTATGCGTTTGGCACTAAATGTTGCCAGTACCCGGGTGGTGCTGCTTGAAGGCCATAACGGTGGCGATTCCGCAGGTAAAGTAATCGAAGCTTTTGGTTCAGTGGTAATTGGTGGCAACTACGCAGTTGGTTTAGTGGTGTTTTTGATTTTGATCATCATCAACTTTGTGGTAATCACCAAAGGCGCAGGCAGGATCTCTGAGGTATCGGCACGCTTTACCTTAGATGCGATGCCAGGCAAACAAATGGCCATTGATGCCGACTTGAATGCGGGTTTTATTAGTGCAGAGCAAGCACGAGACCGCCGTGAAGAAGTCACCCGTGAAGCGGACTTTTATGGCTCGATGGATGGTGCGAGTAAGTTTGTAAAAGGTGATGCGATTGCTGGTATAGTGATACTGATCATCAATATTGTTGGCGGCTTGTTTGTTGGTATGATCCAGCATGATTTAAGCTTTGGTAACGCAATGGAAGTGTATACCTTACTGACCATTGGTGATGGTCTAGTTGCACAATTACCATCATTACTGTTATCTATTGGCACTGCAATTGTTGTTACTCGTCAAAATGAATCGCTCAATATGGGCGATCAATTTAAGAAACAACTCGGTAACGAAAAATCATTATTTATTGCTTCGGGTATTTTAATCGTGATGGGTTTGGTCCCGGGTATGCCACATTTTGCCTTTTTAAGCCTTGGTGCTTTACTTGGTTATTTAGCGTATTACACCCAGCAAAGTAAGCTCAAAGAAGCGGCTGCTAAGGAAGCAGAAGCTGCCAATGGCGGTGCAACAGGCACTGGTGTTGCTAACAAGCAAGAGCAAAAAGAGCTAGGTTGGGATGATGTACAACAAGTTGATGTAATTGGCCTCGAAGTTGGCTATCGCTTAATTCCATTAGTTGATCAATCACAAGGTGGCGAATTATTAAACCGAATTAAAGGAGTACGTAAAAAGTTATCTCAAGAACTTGGTTTTTTAATTCCACCGGTGCATATTCGCGATAACTTAGAGTTAGACCCAAATGCATACAGAATTACCATGATGGGTGTTTCAAGTGGTGAGGGCGAGCTTAAGCATGGTGATGAGTTGGCTATTAATCCTGGCCAAGTATTTGGTCCAATAAAAGGGATTGCTACTAAAGATCCTGCCTTTGGTCTAGACGCTATTTGGATCAAACCAGATCAAAAAGATGAAGCACAATCACTCGGTTATACCGTGGTTGATGCAGCGACTGTGGTAGCAACGCATATTAGTCAGTTACTAACTAACAGCGCGGCCTTGTTACTCGGCCACGAGGAAGTGCAAAATCTATTAGATATGCTGGCAAAAAGTCATCCTCGTTTAGTTGAAGGGCTAGTGCCAGATATTTTACCACTAACAGCAATTGTTAAAGTATTACAAAATTTATTAAATGAAGGCGTTGCTATTCGCGATATGCGTTCAATTGTACAAACCCTTGTTGAGTATGGCCCTCGAAGCCAAGATCCTGATGTATTAACCGCAGCAGTGCGAATTTCACTGCGCAGATTAATTGTTCAAGACGCGGTTGGAATGTCATCAGAAATCCCTGTCATAACCTTGGCGCCTGAGTTGGAACAGATGTTGCATCAGTCACTACAAAATGCAGGCGACGAAGGTGCCGGAATAGAGCCAGGACTTGCAGAGCGACTTCAACAATCATTAAATGAAGCGCATCAAAACCAAGAAATGGCCGGTGAACCTTCGATATTGCTAACGTCAGGAATGTTACGCACTGTGTTATCTCGTTTTGTTAAGTACACCATTCCAGGATTGCGAGTGATGTCTTATCAAGAGGTACCAGACGAAAGACAGATCAAGATTGTCAGCTCAGTAGGCCAATAATCGGATTTTAAAGGGGTTGAACCATGAAAATAAAACGTTTTTTTGCTAAAGATATGCGCACCGCACTGAAAGAAGTTAAAGATGAACTCGGTGTAGATGCTGTAATCATGTCAAATAAAAAATTAGCCAATGGGGTAGAGATTGTTGCCGCCGTTGATTATGAAAAAGCAGCCCCGAAAGCACCGGCACAACCACATGTTGCTAAGGCGCAACCGCAAACGAATGCTAACTTTGTTAAACCTGCGCCACAACGTGCGCAGCATGAGCCGCAAGCTGCGGTAGCTGATAGCTTACAAGCATTATTAGAGCGCCAATCACCGCGTCCACGCTCACCTGAGCTTGCGTCTATGTTTAGCCAGTCAGGGATTGATACATCTACTCAGTATCAACCACAGCAACAACATCAAGCACAGCAAGCTCGCCATGAACCACAAGCGCATAGTGACTTTGCTCGTCGCGATACTGCGCCGCGTCCACAAACGCAAGCACATAGCTTAGGTTTTGATGATGATCTAGAAAGTGGTTTTGATGATTTAGATACTCCAATGCTAACAAAAAGTGCAGCCAAAACAGATGAAATCACCGCTATGCGTGATGAAATGGCTGCGATGCGTCAATTACTTGAGTATCAGGTATCGGGTTTGATGCAACAAGATTTAGCGCGTCGCGATCCTACTCGCGCATGCATGATCGATCGTTTAGTTGGAATGGGTATCGACAGTGAAGTTGCAGAGCAAATGGCCTGCTTTATTCCGGACGATGTGTCACGTCAGCAAGCCTGGCAAGCACTATTGCAAATGGTTGAAAACCAAATGCATACTACAAATAACGAAATCCTTCGCCAAGGCGGGGTATATGCACTTGTTGGTCCTACTGGGGTAGGTAAAACTACAACCGTGGCAAAACTTGCAGCCCTTGGCGCACAAAAATATGGCGCAGATAAAGTTGCGCTAATTACCACTGATACTTACCGTATTGGCGCTTATGAACAGTTAGCTACTTATGGCCGGATCATCGGTTGTGGTGTAAAACAAGTTAAAGATGCCAATGAATTAGCAGAAGTTTTATATCATTTACGAAATAAGCGTCTAGTATTAATAGATACTGCGGGAATGAGCCAACGTGATTTACGTTTAACTGAGCAGCTAAATACACTAATGCGTAATCAACGTGTCGATATTCGCAATTATTTAGTGCTCAGTGCGACCGCACAAATTAATGTTTTACAAGAAACCGTAAGACATTTTAAGAAGGTACAATTAAGTGGCTGTATTTTCACTAAATTAGACGAATCATTAAGTTTAGGTGAGATTATTAGTATAGCGATTCAAAATCGCCTTCCAATAGGGTATCTTACTAACGGTCAGCGCGTTCCAGAGGACATTCGGGTCGCCAATGCAGAGAAATTAGTAAAAAAAGCAGAACAATTGTATTTAAAAAGAACAAAAGCACAACATTCACGACGCCAAGCAGTAGCGTCAAGCACAGTAGGGATGTATGATTAACACAGTATTAGATCAAGCAAGTGGCCTGCGTAAAATGAGTCAAAACAATAATAACGGCGTTAAAGTTATCGCTGTAACAGGTGGTAAAGGTGGCGTAGGGAAAACTAACGTCTCACTTAACACTGCGATTGCGTTGGGTCAGCTCGGAAACCGAGTGTTAGTTCTGGATGCCGATTTGGGTTTAGCAAATTGTGATGTGATGTTAGGGCTTCGGGTTGAACGTAATCTATCTCATGTACTATCAGGTGAATGTGAGCTCGATGAAATTTTAGTTGAAGGGCCTGCAGGAATTAAAATAGTACCAGCGACGTCAGGCTCACAAAGTATGGTGGAACTTTCTCCATCAGAACATGCTGGATTAATTCGTGCTTTTAGTGAGTTGAATACCGAATTTGATATATTAATTGTTGATACTGCTGCTGGTATCTCTGACATGGTATTAAGTTTTTCGCGCGCAGCGCAAGATGTCATGGTAGTAGTATGTGATGAACCGACCTCAATAACCGACGCTTATGCATTAATCAAAGTGTTGAGTCGTGAGCATGGTGTGTATAAGTTTAAAATAGTTGCTAATATGGTGCGCAGTATGCGTGAAGGCCACGAACTATTTGCTAAGCTCTCAAAAGTAACGGATCGCTTTTTGGATGTCTCAATGGAATTGGTTGCAACAGTCCCTTATGATGAAAACATGCGTAAAGCAACTCGTCGTCAAAAAGTAATTGTTGATTTATTTCCAAATTCTCCAGCGGCAATTGCATTTAAAACATTAGCGACAAAAGCAGTTAAATGGCCTATACCTAATCAACCATCTGGCCATTTAGAATTTTTCATAGAAAAATTAGTAAACGGCTAACTATGACGGCATCGGTGAATAAAGCGATGGGATATCAATCGACACAAAATTTAAATGTGATTGTTGAGCGACATGCTTCTTTAGTTAAAAAAGTGGCTTGTCATTTGATCGCTCGTTTACCCGCGAGTGTGCAACTCGATGATTTGATTCAATCGGGGATGATAGGGTTAATTGAAGCATCAAAAAACTTTGATGCGACTAAAGGTGCAAGCTTTGAAACCTTTGCAGGCATTCGTATTCGTGGTGCGATGCTGGATGAAATGCGCCGAGGTGATTGGGCTCCTCGCTCAGTGCACCGTAATAGCCGCAGAGTTGCTGAAGCGATTAGTGAGCTAGAAAGCAGCCTGAATCGAGAACCTAAAGATAGTGAAGTTGCTGAAAAACTTGATATTACGCTAGATGAGTACCATCATATTCTTAGTGATGTAAATTCAAGTAAGGTTTTAGGTATAGAAGACTTGGGAATTGATGAAGATGTTATCACACCAGTGGGACATGATTTAGCACTAGACAAGCCCTTTAATAACGTTAAAAATGAACGTTTTAATCAATCATTATTAACAGCTATACAATCTTTACCTGAACGAGATGGGTTAGTATTGTCGCTTTATTATAATGATGAAATGAATTTAAAAGAGATTGGACATATACTCGATGTAAGCGAATCGCGTGTGAGTCAGATACATGGTCAGGCGATGATTAAGCTCAAAGCAAAAATCAATGACTGGATTAACTAGTAGTAAGTAAATATAGGTTCAGACCTCACCGGAGGATGTTTTGGATAAAAACATGAAAATTCTTGTTGTTGATGATTTTTCGACGATGAGACGTATTATCAAAAATCTGTTAAGAGATTTGGGTTTTACAAATGTACAAGAAGCTGATGATGGCTCAACAGCTTTACCGATGTTGCAGAATCAAGAATTTGATTTTGTAGTAACAGATTGGAACATGCCTGGCATGCAAGGAATTGACCTCTTGCGCGCTATCAGGGCCGATGACAGCCTGAAACACATCCCTGTTTTAATGGTAACAGCAGAAGCTAAAAAAGAACAAATTGTTGCTGCTGCACAAGCTGGTGTTAACGGCTATATCGTTAAACCATTTACAGCCGCAACACTGAAAACCAAATTGGAAAAAGTGTTTGAGCGTTTAGGTTAAATAAATAGGAGAGGCTTATGTCAGCACCAGCTGCGCCTCAGATCAGTTTAGAACAAGCCCGGCAGCTTGTGGTTTACCTTGAAAATGGTGAACAAGATAAAGCTGATCAGTTAATTATTGATGCGGCGTCAAAAGAGCAATCAGAATTATTTGCCGAAGTAGGCAAACTTACGCGTCAGCTTCATGATGCGTTGAAAAATTTTGAGCTTGATACACGTTTAGCTGATTTGACCAAAGACGCACTCCCCGATGCTAAGCAGCGTCTAAACTATGTTATGGAAATGACAGAGAACGCTGCTAATAAAACCATGGATGCTGTAGAAGCAAGTTTACCAATTGCCCAACAGCTTGCAGATGATATTTCAGACATTAAACCCACTTGGGATCGTTTAATGAATCGTGAAATTGAGCTAGGTGAGTTTAAAACATTATGCCACAGCTTAGATAAGTTCATGAATAGCTCGCAAACTAAAACGGATGAGTTGCAAGGACTCATGACCAATGTCTTGATGGCACAAGATTTTCAAGATTTAACAGGTCAAGTGATCCGTCGAGTGATAGAGCTTGTTAGAGAAGTAGAAGACAGCTTGATCCACTTGTTGACAGCATTTGGTAGCCAAGATGATAGCGAAACAAAAACAATAGCACCAGTCATTGAAAAACCGCCTGCTGAAAATACACTTGCAGGCCCTGAAGGGCCAATTATTGATAAAGAATCTCGTGATGATGTTGTCTCAGGGCAAGATGATGTTGATGATTTATTATCAAGCTTGGGCTTCTAAGAGGAGAGAACTGCATGAGCTTTGAAGTCGATGAAGATATTTTACAAGATTTTCTAGTAGAGGCTGGAGAAATTCTTGAGCTTTTGTCAGAACAGCTGGTGGAGCTTGAAAATAACCCAGATGATACCGAATTACTCAATGCAATTTTCCGTGGTTTTCATACGGTAAAAGGCGGCGCAGGTTTTTTAAGTATGACTGAGCTAGTTGACGCTTGTCACGGTGCAGAAAACGTTTTCGATTTATTGCGTCAAGGTGTTCGTAAGGTTAATTCTGAGCTGATGGACGTGATCTTGCAAGCGCTCGATACTATCAACGAAATGTTTGCGACCATCCAAAGCCGAGAAAAACCAGAACCTGCAAATCCAGAGTTGCTGGCTGTGTTACATAAATTGGGATTGCCGCCAACTGCTGAAGAACTAACTGGCGCTGCTGAGCCTGCAGACGATACTCCTGTTGTTGATGCTGATGCTATTTTAGATGATTCTGATGATCCATTTGCATTTGACTTGTTATTTGATGGTCAAGTTGATAGCGATAAAAAAGATGTTCAAATCGATGATATATCAGAAGATGAATTTGAAAGTTTGCTAGATGAGCTGCATGGAAAAGGACAAAGTCCTGTAACTCCAGCAGTAACAGTTAGCAATGAGTCATCAAATAGTGATATTACTGATGACGAATTCGATAATTTATTAGATGAATTACATGGTGTTGGTAGCTTTGGTTTGGTCAGTAATAAAGATGCTGCAAGCACCGAAAATACTGCGCCTAAACCGCCCCAAGCGTCATCAGAGCCAACTAAAAGTAATAGTCCAGACGAGATCAGCGATGATGAGTTTGAAGCATTATTAGATGAATTGCACGGCAAAGGGAGTGCACCGCAAGCAGTTGCAGATACTGAGCCAACACCCGCTCAAAAACCAGTCCCTCCCCCAGCACCTGTTGCCGCAGCTAAACCTGCGCCTAAACCAGCAGTGTCTGAGCCTGCGAAAGCGGCTGAAAAGCCAGCTCCAGCGACAGCTGTTGCGAAAAAATCAGTTCCACCACAAGCTGATACCACTGTGCGCGTTGATACAAAACGCCTTGATCAAATAATGAATATGGTCGGTGAACTTGTGCTAGTGCGCAATCGCCTAGTCAGTTTAGCAACCAATACTGAAAGTGAAGCGATGGGTAAAGCCATTTCAAACCTTGATGTAGTAACTGCGGACTTGCAAGGTGCGGTGATGAAAACGCGGATGCAACCGATCAAGAAAGTGTTCGGTCGTTTCCCTCGCGTAGTACGTGATTTAGCCCGCAGTTTGAAAAAAGATATCAATTTATTGCTCGTGGGTGAAGAAACTGATTTAGATAAAAACTTAGTTGAGGCACTGGCAGATCCTTTAGTCCACTTGGTGCGTAACTCTGTAGACCACGGTATTGAAATGCCTGATGTGCGTGAAGCGGCAGGTAAAGCAAGGACTGGGACTGTAACTTTATCAGCATCGCAAGAAGGTGATCATATTTTGCTTACCATCCGAGATGATGGTGCTGGTATGGATCCCGAAAAGCTGAAAAAAATAGCAATCAATAAAGGGGTGCTTGATCACGAGCAAGCTGCTCGATTATCTGATACAGAAGCCTATAACCTTATTTTTGCACCAGGCTTTTCCACCAAAGAACAGATCTCTGATATTTCGGGTCGTGGTGTGGGTATGGATGTGGTGAAAACCAAAATTACCCAACTAAATGGTTCTGTGAGTATTCAATCTGAGCTAGGTGTAGGTACAATCCTAGAAATTAAAGTTCCGTTAACGTTGGCTATTTTGCCGACATTGATGGTGGTTGTCGGTGAGCAAACATTTGCATTACCACTGGCTGGTGTTAATGAAATATTCCACCTAGATCTAACTAAAACGAATGTAGTTGATGGCCAATTAACCATTATTGTTCGTAAGAAAGCACGACCGTTGTTTTATTTAGAACATTGGTTAGTCAAAGGTGCTGACAGATCATTACGCAAAGCTCAAGGCCATGTTGTAATTGTACAAATAGGTACGCAACAAGTTGGTTTTGTAGTGGATTCATTGATTGGTCAAGAAGAAGTTGTTATTAAACCGCTTGATGCTTTACTACAAGGAACACCTGGTATGGCAGGTGCAACGATCACGTCTGACGGTGGTATAGCGCTAATCTTAGATGTTCCAAACCTGTTAAAACATTACGCAGGTTAGTCCAATTCTTATCTTATTGTGAGAGCTATATATGGCTCTCACAGATAAAATTTACATAGAGTATGCCAATGGCAGTTAAAGTTTTAGTTGTTGATGATTCAAGTTTCTTTCGCCGCAGGGTGAGCGAAATACTCGAGCAAGATAAGGATATTGAAGTAATTGGTTTTGCGGTAAATGGCAGAGAAGCGGTAGACAAGACAAATCAATTGCGTCCAGATGTAATCACTATGGATGTTGAAATGCCTGTGCTTGATGGTATTAGTGCTGTAAAAGAGATCATGGCAGCAAATCCAACCCCAATTCTGATGTTCTCTTCCTTGACCCGTGATGGCGCAACAGCAACCTTAGACGCACTTGATGCGGGTGCTTTAGATTTTTTACCGAAAAAATTTGAAGACATTGCTCGTAATAATGAAGATGCGATTAAGTTATTACAAAATAAAGTAAAAGAAATTGGACGCAAGCGTCTATCACGCTTCAGTAGGCCGACACCGACATCAATACCTTCCGTTTCTGCAGGTACAACAAGTCGACCTGCGATAACTCAACCTGATAGAAGTTTTAACCGCAGCACAGCGCCCGCTTCGAACATTGCAGCTAATACACGTGCTTCGGGTAAGAAATATCAAATAGTTGCAATAGGCACCTCCACAGGGGGGCCTGTCGCACTGCAAACTATTTTGACTAAGTTGCCGGCCAATTTCCCACATCCCATTTTGTTAATACAGCATATGCCAGCTGCGTTTACGCCAGCATTTGCCGCTCGTTTAAATGGCTTGTGCAAAATAAAAGTAAAAGAAGCACAACAAGGCGACCGATTAATGCCAGGCGTCGCTTATCTAGCGCCAGGTGGTCAACAGATGCTGGTTGAGGGACGAGGTGGAAATCGCACGTTACGTGTTTTTGAGGACGACAGTGCGCGGATCACTTATAAGCCCAGTGTTGACGTTACTTTTGCTAGTACAGCCAAATCTTTTCAAGGTGATGTGTTAGCTGTGGTACTTACAGGCATGGGCGCTGATGGACGAGATGGTGCAAGAATGCTCAAACAAGCCGGCGCCACTATTTGGGCGCAAGATGAAAAAACCAGTGTGGTATATGGTATGCCACAGGCGGTTGCTAACGCTGGGCTATCGTCGGCAAGTATCGCACTTGAAGAGGTTGCTAATCGGTTAGTTCGAGAAATTGGTTGTGGATAAGTTGTCGTTTTTAGGCCTGTTCGTTGCACTTTTGGCGATTGGCTATGGTTACTCACTAGAGGGTGGGGTTGTAAGTGCTTTATTTAATGGCCCAGCATTAATTATTGTTTTGGGTGGTACGTTAGGTGCTGTAATGCTACAAACACCGGCACATACGTTTAATAAAGTCTTAAGAATAAGTCATTGGGTGTTTTTTCCTCCAAGTCATGATATCGACAGGGCAATTGAGCAAGTTAAAAGTTGGTCACAAAAAGCTCGCCAAGAAGGGTATTTAGCGCTTGAAGAAGTAGCATTAACACATCCAGACCCGTACGTTGCCAAAGGCCTGAGTTTATTGATTGATGGTAACAGCGAGCAAAAACTTAGAGATGCGTTAGAAATTGATTTATTGTTAGAAAGGGAACGTTTACTTGAAGCCAGCCGGGTGTACGAGGCGTTGGGCGGTTACAGTCCTACTATCGGTATATTAGGTGCAGTGCTTGGTCTGATCCAAGCAATGTCATTTATCACTGAGCCTGAAAAGTTAGGTGCGGGGGTTGCGACGGCTTTTATCGCGACCATCTATGGGGTTGGTTTAGCAAATTTACTGTTTTTACCCATGGCTAATAAGCTAAAACAACAAGTAGAACAAAAGATGCTGTTTCATGAGTTATTAGCTGAAGGAATTATTGCAATGAGCCAAGGTGATAGCCCTGTCAATATTGAGCTGAAACTTGAAGCGTATCGTGTAGAGCGTCCAAGTCAGCTGCAAGAATAATTATTATGATGCGCCGTCGACTTCGTCACTCATCGACCAAAAGTCAGCATACAGAACGTTGGCTAGTGTCGTACGCCGATTACATGACTATTATGTTTGCATTCTTTGTAGTGATGTATGCGATTGCGATTAATAAAGAAGAAAGCTTCCAAATTTTATCTGATTCGCTGGAGCAGGTTTTTGACAAGTCAGCTCGTCAGTATAGCCAAGAAGGCCAAGGTGTGACCGGTACTGGTTTATTAACCGACAGAGTAAGCCCAGAAAAAGAACTGTTGTTTGGTGAGAGTATTCAAAAGCAAGAAGTTGGCCCGCAGTTACTTGATGGCCAAAGCGACACCAGTAACATAAAACAAAAACACTTAGGTAAACCGCTAGATAGTTTATTAACTAAATTACAATCAGCTTTGATCGATGAAATACGCGATGGCGAAGCAAGTTTAGAGTTACACCAAGACTGGTTGATTATTGAGTTAAGCTCAGGAATGTTATTTTCCAGTGGCAGTGCTGTGGCGCATCAACGCGCGAAAGCAGTAATAAAATTAGTGAACGATATTATTGCTCCTGTAGATAACTACGTCAGAGTACGTGGTTATACCGATAATGAAACTATTCATAATGAAATGTTTCGTTCTAATTGGGAGCTATCTGTTGCAAGAGCGACCTCTATTTTAGTCGAACTTGATGCATTGGGTATCAACCCTGCGCGAATGGCCATCGAAGGTTACGGTCAGTATTCTCCTTTTTCTGATAATGATACAGAGCAAGGGCGCGCTGAAAATCGTAAAGTAGTCGTTGCATTATCAAAATATGGTTTACCACCCAAGCCCATTGTATCAATCGAGCAATCAGCAATAGAAACTGAAGCTGAGCAGCCAATTGAGTTGCCAAGTGATGATAACACTATTAAAGTGATCCAACTCCCACACGGTGGTATACGAATTACAACGCGCAACGAACAAAAATAAGGTGTGATGTGAAAATTTGGACGGTAGCAAATCAAAAAGGCGGAGTAGGGAAAACGACCACGGCTGTGAGTTTAGCTGGTATATTAGCGCTGCAAGGAAAGCGGGTATTACTGATTGATACCGATCCTCATGCATCTTTAACGTATTACTTTGGCATTGATTCAGAAGATTTAGAAGTTAGTGTGTATGATATATTTGCCCGTGGTAACACCATGGCAAGTGAAGAAATATTGCAAGCTTTGTGTCCATCGAACATAGACAACTTAGATATTCTTCCTGCAACTATGGCTATAGCGACACTCGATCGTAGTATGGGTAATAAGACCGGAATGGGGCTTATCTTAAAAAAAGCCTTAGCAAAAATTAGTGAGCATTATGATTATGCTATTTTAGATTGCCCGCCAGTGTTAGGTGTCTTAATGGTTAACGCATTGGCTGCAAGTGAGCGCATTTTAGTGCCAGTACAAACTGAGTTTTTAGCTCTCAAAGGGCTTGACCGAATGATGCGGACCATGGAATTAATGCAAAGCTCGCAATCAAAGCAGTATCAATATACCATTATCCCTACAATGTATGATAAGCGCACAAATGCATCCCTTGAAGCATATAAGACATTACAGCAAACGTACCAAGAAAAAGTATGGCCAGGGGTAATACCCGTAGACACTAAGTTCCGTGATGCAAGTTTAGCTCAACAAGTACCGATTCAGTATTGTCCACGCTCAAGAGGTGTTTATGCTTATCGCGCATTACTCGATTATTTGATTGAACAAGGTTAATGAATGAGTAAGCAATTATTTGCTAATGAAAAAGTAATGACCCAGTACTTGGGGGCTTTACTGTGCGAAGACGATGAGTCAACAGACTTACACCCGGTTGCAAAATTACTCGAACAAGTTCCATCCACAGAAAGTAGCAATAAAATGCCACTAAAGGCATCGCAGCAAACGATTGTGCAGCCAAACGCACTTGATGAGCCAAAGACGAGCCTTGAGAAAGAAATACCAGCGCAAATTACACCGCTCCTTGAGAAACCACAGATCCAAGCTAATATCAAAGATATAGCTAAAGTGAGCGAACAGTTAAATATTGCTAAAGACAAGACTCCTGTACAGCGTCAAGAAGATTATTTTGACGGCGAGTTTCAGGCGTTATTCTTTGAAGTGGCAGGGCTGACTCTCGCTGTACCATTAAAAGCATTAGGTGGTATTCATCAATTAGGTGAAGTTAATCAGCTTTTTGGTAAACCCAAGTGGTTTAAAGGAGTGATGCTAAATCGTGATGAGAATCTTAATGTAGTCGATACTGCTCGCTGGGTGATGCCAGAAAAGTATACCCAAGAGTTAGAAGACAAATTAAACTACCAATACTTAATTACTTTAGGTAATAGCCAATGGGGATTGTTGGCTGAAAAGCTAGTTAATAATATTACACTACGTAGTGAAGATGTAAAATGGCGAGCTAAAAGTGGCAAGCGGCCTTGGCTTGCAGGTGTAATTAAAGAAAAAATGTGTGCCTTAATTGATGTGCAAAGCTTAGGTCAATTATTAGAGCAAGGTTTAGATAGCCGCGACCAGTAACGATATTTGGAGTAATAACATGAGTGAACAAAGATTATTATCAAGCAGTAAAAATACCGATGGCAATGATGAAGTATTGCAGTGGGTAACTTTTAAGCTTGAATCAGAAACCTATGGTGTGAATGTGATGCAAGTGCAAGAAATTTTGCGTTACACAGAGATTGCTCCAGTACCAGGTGCTCCAAGCTATGTTTTAGGGATTATTAATTTACGTGGCAATGTTGTAACAGTAATCGATACGCGTGCACGATTTGGTTTGATGTCTGCAGAAGCAACAGACAATTCACGAGTATTAATTATTGAAGCTGAAGAGCAAGTTATTGGTATCTTAGCCGACAGTGTAGCAGAAGTGGTTTATTTGCGTAGCTCAGAAATTGATAGTGCACCAAACATTGGTACTGAAGAAAGTGCCAAGTTTATTCAAGGTGTTAGTAATCGTGATGGTGAATTATTGATTTTAGTTGATTTAAATAAATTACTAAATGACGAAGAGTGGGATGAGTTGAGCGATTTATAACGCTTACGGAAAAACTATGTTGTTATACTCGTTGCTTGGAGTCTCAATTGTACTGGTGTTAGTATGCCTGGGACTAATTTTTATTAATAATAATAAGTACGCTGCAGCATTAAAAAGCAAAATACTGCAACTGCAAGAAACTCAACAACAGCTCAGTATTTTACGCAGTGAAGTCGCAGAAATGCGCACCGGTATGCTAAGTATTGGTAAGCGCTTAGTTGCTGTAGAGCAGCGAAATCAAGAGTTAGCGCAGTTACAAGATGCGCAAAAATATGACGATCCTGATGCGAAAATTTATTCTCGAGCAGTGAAAATGGTTGAACTAGGTGCCGATATTGAAGAGATCATACGAGAATGTGAACTTCCGCGTGCCGAAGCCGAACTATTAATGTCGTTACATCATCAAAAGGGCGCTAATTAGCGCCTTTTATTTTTTACGCCTGAATATTTAACTTGCCTTGAAAGTCTTGCCAGCCAGGTGGAAATTTACCCCGCAGTACATATGAAAAAGCAATCAGTTCGGCAATCACATAATACAGTTCTCTTGGGATCTCTTCGCCAAGCTCTAAATGCGATAACGTTTTAGCCAAAGCTTCATCTTTGTGGATCAAAATTCCTTTTTCTTCTGCGGCTTTAATGATCTCTTCTGCGAGCTCACCAAACCCTTTACTACTGACTGTAGGAGTGCGACCGGCTTCGTAAACTAAACCAATTGCAGACTTATGTTTTGGTATCTCACTCATGGTTTAAACCTTAATATTAATAATGGCATGGGACTGATAAAAAGCTTGGTGTTGCGGCGCACCTTGGCTTAGCTTCATTTCACCAACTTGTAAGCCATGAGCTGTTAATTTATGGCGCAAACTCTCAAGATGCGGATGAGCCATTGCGGTGATATCTTGGCTTGAGGCAAGTAATTGACAATCTAGTGCTTTATCCATTAATTCAGCGGTGATCTGTAATTGGCCTAGCTCTGCGTAATCAAAATTAAGTCGCACAAACCAAACATTTTTATCTTCGAGTTTATTTTGGCTTGGTTTTTTATATTGCCCTAATGAAATTTCTGTCTGTGCGGTTTCCGGTGGCAGTCGCATCGGCAGTAAAAATTGTACTAACGGATTATTATCAGGCTGCTGATTTATGGGGGTCGTGTTAATTTGGCTAATTGCAGTTTTTATTTGGCTCAGCTCAGCCGCTAATGCTTGTGATTGTGGCTGTAGTAATTGTTCTTGCAGTTTCTGTGGGTTAATTGCTTTAAAGTTAGGCACCAATACTTGGAGTAAAGCATCAAGTGAGCTTTGACTATTAAAATTCAATGCGCTGATATTTGCTAAGCTTGGAGCCGCTAAAATAGCCACGGCCAAATGCTCAACAGATTGGCTAAAACTATTTTGCAGGGCACTATTTGTTAAGCTTTCTGGACGTAAAACACTGAGTATTTCTCGTTGAATGGTTAACGGTTGCAACGATTGGCTGTCAATCATGCGGCTAAAAGCTTGATTGACTAGCCGATTTAAATCGACATTATCACTCACTTTGGTCGTTGCTAGTTTATCAATTTGTGAAGCGATATGCTGTTTATCGTAGTTTGCTGCTGATTTAAAATTAGGCAGCGGCTTTTCGATAGGCGTTTTTAAAAGTGGTGCCAATAATTTGGCTTCCAGTGGCAAGCTAATCTGGCTGGCTGGCAAAGCGCTAGTTATCGGCCCTTTTAATGGTGCATCGATATGTGAGTGGGTACTTGCTTTTAGATTGTCGTTGTTTAACTGTGCTGTTAGAGATGCTACTTTGGTATCTACCCCAGCAGCAAACGGTGGAGTTGTTTTTAATTTTTGCTGAGCATCGGCTATAACTGTTTTGGCTGCAGCGCTATTATCACTGACATTGACAGTTGTACTATTGATTTTGCTGGGTAGAATTTGTTCGGAACTGCGTGCCGGCGCTTTAGTGATAGGTTCTTTATTTAGCTGAGCCGGTTGAGTCGGTTGAGCATGAATATCAGCGGCTGTTTGTTTTGGATTAGCAGTAACCTGCGGTATTTTATTTTGCGCTACTGCAGTTTGCTTGCTGGATTGAATCGCGGCGGCTAGTTTATTTAATTGCTGATGGCTATCTGTATCGTTGCTCAGTGGCGCCGCAGTAGTACTGTTATTTTTAACCACATTAGGCTCTGTAATACTTGCTAAACCGGCTTTTAATCGCTGAAATAACTGTACCAGGGGAGGCGACTGGTGATAATGCTTTGGCAGCGCGGTACCTTGACTGATATCTGCCAGTAATGGTTGGGTGTTGCTTGTCGCCATTGCCACAAGGTTTATTTGCCGGAGTGATTTGGGTAATAAGGTTTGTGCAGTTTGATGTGTTGGTGTTAGCGATTGTGCTACAGCTGATTTATTGCTGATCATTGCTAATTGACTAAATGGTTTGCTTTCAAAATAGCGTACTGCGTCACTTATTCGGGTTTTTAAGTCAGCAAAACTGTCTTGTAACCACGAGCTTATTGGGCTGCTACTGACCAATGAGGGGCTACTAGGTGCTGCACTTGTTTGGGTATTAAACTGGCCTGGTACATGGCTTTTTTGTACCAGTGAATTAAAAGTATGGGCTAATGAATTTTTTAACTGCAAGGCTATTTTTGGTAGCTGCGTTTTTATTATTAATTGTTCATTAAGCGCATTTAATTGTACTTTTTGAATTACTCCGCCAAGCTGAGTTGTGTGTGTACTGTGGCTCTGTAACGGCTGCTGAGGTACTAATTTAATACTGCCATTATAGTTATTAAAACTCAGTATTACGGCGTTTTTATCTAGCTGTAGCTGCCCATTAGGCACTTGTTTACTTAGCCAAAGAGCAAGTTTTGCTTGACTGATTGGCTGTTGGTGAAGTGTATCAGCAAAGCGATTAATAACACTTAAGGTAAAATTATTGCGGTTCGGAGTAATTATTGCTTTTAGGCCTTGTTCACTGTGCAGTAGTTGGGCGACTTCTTTATTGATAGGAATACTGGCGTGTAATTGGTTTAACAGTAATTTTGCAGCAGGTTGTAAAATAATTTGCAACGACAATGGTTTATTATCGACCTGATCACCACTATTAATAAAATTCAAAACACTTTGCAGCTGGTTTGTTTGGCGTATGCTGATTTCAGTTTGTTTTGGTAAAATAGTGAGTTGTTTACCATCATTACTGAGTTGAATATCGGCACTGGCAATTTTTTGAGTGTTTGTTTCAGTGCCAGTTGTAGCTAAGCGCAATGTTTGCCAATGCTTATCAATATAGACTTCCATCTGCACAGAGCCATTGGCGAATACGATATTTTTAGCGCTGAGTGTTTGCTCGCTGAAAACAGGTAATTGCTGTGCAACGCCATTGTGTGACGAATGACTTATAGGAAGCGAATTCGCTAATGTTATCTGTGTAGGTTTGTTCATTAATTTAAATCAAGTTTTCGTTAATAGGTGCAAAGCATTATTCGTATTACCCTATCATTATGATAGACTAACGCCTAATTTTGGGTATAGAGAATCATCATCTTGTTACACATTAAGTCCGTCACCTGCATCAAGCAAGAGCGTTGTTTGTTTGCGGATCTTAATTTCAGCTTGAAATCAGGTCAAATCATGCAATTAGCAGGCCCAAATGGGGCTGGTAAAACATCACTGTTGCGTATAATTGCGGGTTTTTCTGCGCCCGATGAAGGACAAGTTATGTGGCAAGGTGAATCAATTGCTAAAAACTATGATGAATTTGCCCGACAGTTGTTATTTATCGGTCATAAAACCGGGGTGAATAGTCAACTTAGTGCGATTGAAAACCTACGGTTTTGGTTGCAAATTCAAGGTTACAATACTGAGCAAGATCTTTACTCATTATTAGCTAAAATTGGCTTAGTTGGTCTTGAAGATGTACCTGTGCGTACTCTATCAGCCGGTCAGCAACGTCGTGTTGCGCTGATTAGGCTCTGGCTTAATGATGCGAAGTTATGGGTTCTGGATGAACCATTTACAGCCTTAGACAAATCCGGGGTTGCATTTTTACAGCAACGGTTTTTAGCCCATCTAGAACAAGGTGGGGCGATTTTATTAACTACCCATCAAGATTTAACTACGCATTTTAATGAGTTACAAACAGTGACTTTGGAGTACCGACACTGATGTTACGCCAGCATTCATATTGGCAGCTATTTAGTGCCGTTTGTAAGAAAGATTTACAGCTGGCATTTCGCCAGCGTGCTGAAATCGTAAACCCCATTTTGTTCTTCTTGATTGTTATTACATTATTTCCGTTAGCAATTGGTCCTGAGCCCGGTCTACTTAGCCGTATGGCACCTGGTATTATCTGGGTCGCCGCTTTACTTTCAACCATGTTAGGCTTAGATAAACTATTTCGTGATGACTATCATGATGGTAGTTTAGAGCAATTGATTGCTTCATCGTACCCGCTACCGTTAACGGTGCTCGGTAAAGTTGTTGCCCATTGGATCATTACTGGCTTGCCGTTGGTGTTGATGACGCCGCTGTTCGCCTTGTTATTAAATTTAGACAATCAAGCATTGATTGCAACGGTGCTTACCTTGCTCTTGGGTACGCCATTACTTAGTTTTATCGGCGCTATTGGCGCTGGGCTTACTGTGGGATTACAAAAAGGCGGTATTTTGATGAGTTTATTGGTCCTGCCTTTGTATATCCCCGTATTAATTTTTGCAACGTCTGCTATCGATACCAGTACAATGTCACTGGATTATAGTGGGCAGCTTGCCATCCTTGGTGCGATGCTCGTCATTGCAATTATCAGCGCACCAATCGCCATATCGTCAGCATTGAAAGTGAGTGTAAGTTAATATGTGGAAGTGGTTACATCCCTACGCCAAAGCAGAGCGTGCATATCAATTATGCAATACGTTACTGCCCTATTTTACCGTGATAACGGTTGTCTGTATGCTTATTGGTTGGGTCTGGGGGTTAGCCTATGCGCCTGCCGACTATCAGCAAAAAGACAGTTATCGCATTATCTTTATTCATGTACCATCAGCTATTTTATCGATGGGTGCTTATTCATCAATGGCCATAGCTGCAGTGATCGCTTTGGTATGGCAACTTCGTAATGCAGAGTTAGCAGTAATTGCTATTGCACCTGTTGGTGCATGTGTAACTGCAATTGCACTTATTACTGGCGCCGCTTGGGGTAAACCTATGTGGGGGGCCTGGTGGGTATGGGATGCACGACTCACGTCTGAGCTCATTCTATTATTTTTATACTTAGGGGTATTGTCTTTATATCATGCCTTTGAAGATAAAAAAGCAGCAGGTCGAGCTGCATCTATTTTGGCTATTGTGGGGGTAATTAACCTACCAATCATCCATTTTTCTGTTGAGTGGTGGAACACCTTGCATCAAGGTGCCAGTATTACCAAGTTTGATACGAAAGCTATTGATCCAAGTATGTTTTGGCCATTAATGGTAAATATAGTCGCGTTTGCCGGCTTTGTCGGTATGGTGACTTTGATGCGTCTTAAAAATGAAATTTTACAACGTGAAAAGCATCGTCCTTGGGTGCGCCAGTTGTTGAATAGGGGTTAGTTATGCAGTTTGATTCTTTTTCTGATTTTATTGCCATGGGCGGCTACGGCTTTTATGTGTGGCTTTCTTTTGGTTCATGTGCACTGATTTTGTTAGGTATTTTAGTAAGCTCTTTGAATGATACAAAGCGTATTATGGCTTCTGTGCAGCAACAAGCTGAACGAGAAGCTCGCATTAAACACGCTAAGCAGGAGAATCATGCATGAACCCAAGACGTAAGAAACGTTTGCTTGGCGTCGTCGCTATTGTATTTGGTATTGGTGCCGCCATTGGTTTAGTACTTTATGCTCTGCAAGAAAATATTAATCTATTTTATACACCAAGTGAGTTAATCGAGGGGAAAGGCCCAGATAAAGAAAAGCCGCATATTGGTCAAAAGTTGCGTATTGGCGGTATGGTAGTTCCAGGATCAGTGATTCGGGATGAAACCAGCCTACAAGTAAGCTTTACCTTGATTGATACAGGCCCCTTAGTAACGATTAAATACCAAGGTATTTTGCCTGACTTATTTCGTGAGGGGCAAGGGATTGTTGCTCAAGGTGTGTTGATTGAACCTAATGTAATAGAAGCGTTCGAGGTATTGGCTAAGCATGACGAAGAGTATATGCCTGCCGAAGTTGCGGAAGCGGTGAAGGGGATCAAACACGAAAAACCAAAATATAACTTAGAAAGTGGCAATTAAGATGATCCCAGAAATCGGTTATTTTTCTCTAACACTGGCTATGGTGCTAAGTGTTTTATTGTGTATTTTTCCTTTGTGGGGCGCACATACTGGTAATTTACGGTTAATGCGTGCTGCTCCTTCATTAGCTATCGGCCAATTTGTATTCGTACTGTTGTCATTCGCAGCCCTTATTTATGCAAGTTTAACTGATGATTTTACCGTCGCGTATGTGGCGTATCATTCAAGTAGTACTTTGCCTTGGTATTATAAAATCACCTCAACTTGGGGCGGCCATGAAGGCGCTATTTTATTATGGTTAGTTATGCAAGCTGGTTGGACTGCAGTTGTTGCACTGCGCTCTAATTCATTACCTTGGATATTAAGAGCACGTGTATTAGGTGTGTTAGGCTTTTTAGGGGTTGGCTTTATGCTTTATACTCTGTGGATGTCGAACCCATTTGAATTATTACTGCCGTATTTTCCTGTCGAAGGGCGCGACCTTAATCCGTTATTACAAGACCCCGGAATGATCATCCATCCTCCTTTACTGTATATGGGTTATGTTGGGCTATCGGTCTCTTTTTCATTTGCAATTGCTGCATTATTAACAGGTAAACTTGATAATACTTGGGCTAAGTGGTCACGTCCGTGGACAATGACTGCGTGGGGATTTTTAACATTAGGTATCACTATCGGAAGCTGGTGGGCATATTCCGAGCTTGGCTGGGGTGGCTGGTGGTTTTGGGATCCCGTTGAAAACGCATCGCTCATGCCTTGGTTAGTAGCTACGGCGCTATTGCATTCATTGACGGTAACTGAAAAACGCGGTGTATTTAAATCATGGACCGTATTACTTGCGATTGCTGCATTTTCATTAAGTTTACTGGGCACCTTTATTGTTCGCTCTGGCATTATTGTCTCCGTGCATGCATTTGCTACCGACCCCGATCGTGGTTTATTTATCTTAGCGTTTTTAGCGATAGTAGTCGGCGGTGCGTTAACGTTATATGCATTTAGGGTATCGCAAGTACGCAGCGAAGGTCGCTATAAACTGGTATCACGTGAAGTGGCATTATGGCTCAATAATATATTTTTAGTGGTTGCTACTTTTATTGTGTTACTAGGTACTTTATTACCTATGGTTCATAAAGAAATGGGCTTAGGCAGTATTTCAATTGGCGAACCATTCTTTAATAAAATGTTTGCCATTATTTTGGTGCCGTTTGCCATCTTAATGGGTATTGGCCCTCTGTTACGTTGGAAGCAAAACAAGTTGTCTTTTTTACAAAATAAACTCCTTGTCTCAGCGTTAATGAGCATAGTAATCGGTGCTACTTGGTTATATTCAAGTTATGCCATCGTAGCGCCTTTAACTTTATTGGCGACCACGCTTGCGATATGGATTGTGATCACCACCGGTGTTGATTTATATGTTAAAGCTACTGTGCAAACTAACTTTAGCCAAGGCCTTAAAAGGTTAGGACTTAGTTATTGGGCTATGGTACTAGGGCATGTAGGTATTGCCTTTGTCATCGCAGGAGTCACTTTAACTTCTGCGTACTCTGTTGAACGTGATGTTTCGATGAAGCCGGGCGAAATTGTGCAGTTAAACCAATATCAGTATCGCTTTGAAGGGGTTAACACTATTCGTGGACCAAACTACAGTGGTCATGCTGGAGAAGTGAGTGTCCTGAAAAATGATAAACTAGTTACTATACTGCATGCAGAAAAACGCCGTTACGATATTGGTATGCAATTTATGACTGAGGCTGCAATTGATGCTGGCTTTACCCGCGATTTATACCTTGCCCTTGGTGAGCAATTAAATAACGGTGGTTGGTCACTGCGTATCTACCATAAGCCATTTGTGCGTTGGATGTGGATTGGTGGCGTGTTGATATCACTTGCCGGTTTTATGATTTTAGGTGATAAACGTTACCGCACTAGTAAGAAAAGCATTGATAAGTCACAGGAGAAGCTGGTATGAACCGCAAGTTGTTAGCGCTAATACCTCTGTTGGCGTTTGTTTTAGTGTGCGTGTTTTTATTTCAAGGTTTGTTTTCAAACCCAAGAGAAATTCAAACTGGTCGGTTAGGTCAACCGATGCCAGCTTTTGATTTACCAGATTTAATGCAGGATTCAAAGCGTTGGCAAGATAGCCAATTAAAAGGCGATGTATATTTACTCAATGTGTGGGGCACTTGGTGTCCTACCTGTTTGGCTGAATTAGATTATTTAACCCAATTGCGAGAGCAAGGCGTTAAAATTATCGGGCTTTACTATGTGCAAAGTTACGATGCTGACTTTGATGGTGAATTTGATATGTCAGCGCTTCGTGAAGAAGTGGCGTCAATGTTAAGTCGTGCAGGTGATCCGTATCAGTTTAATATTCTTGACTTACATCGTACACTTTCGCTTGATTTAGGTGTATCAGGTGCACCTGAAACATTTTTAGTGGATAGCAAAGGCACCATTTTATTGCACCATACTGGCGATATAAACCCACGAGTTTGGCGTGCTAAATTTGCTCCCTTGATGCAGGAATTACAGCCATGAAATATTTTATAATTGCTTTAATGATATTAGCTAGTGGCATAGCTATGGCAGAGCAAGATCGGTACCAATTTGATAACAACGAACAAGCGCAACGATTTACTGAGTTAACTAAAGAATTACGTTGTCCTAAATGCCAAAATCAAAATATCGCAGATTCAGATGCTGTGGTTGCAAAAGATTTACGCGAAAAAGTATTGGCGTTAGTCAAAGAAGGCAAATCGAAAGACGATGTGATTGAATATATGATTGACCGCTATGGCTATTTTGTTCACTACGATCCGCCGGTTACGCCAGCAACATTAGTGTTATGGGTATTACCTATTTTGATTGTGGTATTTGGCTTTGGTTTTATTATTTTTCGACAACGTAAGGCTGCGGTTAAGCAAACATGGAGTGAGCAAGATGAGGCGTTATTAGCCAAGCTCATTGCGAAAAATGAACGTCAGGAGCAGATTTAAATGATACTAATGTGGGTTTCTTTTGCATTATTAACCTTATTAGCTGTGGCGTTTGTGGCATTGCCTTTTTTGAGTAAAGAGCGCATACAAAGTCTCACTTACAATGCTAATTCAGAGCTTATTGCCATTTACCATCAGCGCCTTGGTGAGCTGGCGAATGATTTAGCAAATCAACGTATTGATCAAGCTAATCATGATGAGTCTGTGATTGAGCTCAAACGTCGTTTACTAAATGAGTTATCACCTGAAAAATCACTGATGAGTAAGGGTAATAACCGTATCTTTGCGTTAACCGGTAGTGCATTTTTAATTGCTTTTACGGCTATATTTTATACTGCTACTGGCTCACAACAGCAATTACAGAACTGGCACAGCGCTATGGATAATTTACCTGCCTACGGTGAACGTGCAGTGATGCAAAAAGGCGAGCCTTTAACCCAAAATGAATTACAAGCGTTTGCGTTAGGGCTACGCACTAAACTAGATCAAAGTGGTGATGATCAAGTGGCCTGGATGCTGCTAGGACGTGTTGCTATGTCATTGAATGAATACGATATGGCACAACAGTCATTTGATAAAGTGTTGCGTCTGGATCCTGACAATATGCCTGTGCTTATCAGTTACAGCCAAGTGCTATTACTGGAAGGCAGTGAGGTAAATATGACGCGCGCTGCGGGTATGCTCTCTAAAGTACTTAAAGACGATCCAACTAACCTTGATGCTATTTCATTGTTAGCATTAATTGCTTACGAGCGTCACGATTGGTTACAAGCAAAATCAGCATTCGAAGTACTTTTAAATAGTATGGACGAACAAGACTCTCGTTATGGCATGATTGCTCAGAGGATTACTGAAATTGAACAAAATATTTCTGCTGAAAATACACAACAACAAGTTCAACAGAGCAGTGACGAAGATAATAACGCAGTCCAAACTAGCGCTATTAAAATCACTGTTAATCTTGCTCCACAGTTTACTGACAAGCTTCCAACGCAAGGAACCTTATTCGTCTTTGCAAAAGCCGCCAATGGTCCACCAATGCCACTCGCAGTGGTAAAATTAACAGATTATAGTTTTCCAATTGAAGTACAGTTAAGTGATAGTAATGCTATGGTTGCAGGTTTAACGCTTTCGAGCGTTGATAAAATTATTTTAACTGCACGCATTTCAAAGGATGCATCAGTAATGCCTTCAACGGGTGAGTTGGAAGGGCGTTCAGATGTGTTAGAACGTAGCCAAACCAAGGCTTATGATTTACTTATCAATGAATTAATACCTTAAGGATAAAAGATGTTAAGACAGAGTTTAGTTTTGTTTGGACTATTGGTGCTAGCAGGATGCGCACAAGTGCCTGACGAAAAAATAGATGAGCGAGATCCACTACAATCATTTAATCGTCCAATGTATGATTTTAATATGGATGTACTTGATGCGTATGTTCTGCGCCCTGTTGCGGTAGGGTATGTGGCTGTAACGCCAACACCGGTGCGCCGTAGTATCGTCAATTTTACTGGTAACATTAGTGCACCAACTGATGTAATTAATGCCACGTTACAAGGTAAAGCGGGTAACGCAGGGGTTAGTTTAGCGCGCTTTTTAGTTAATTCAACAGTGGGTATTTTTGGCTTATTTGATGTTGCTACATCGCTTGGTTTGAATATTGTTGATGAAGACTTTGGTCAAACTCTGGGGGTGTGGGGAATAGGTGACGGTGCCTATTTAATGCTACCGGGAATGGGACCGTCAACAGCGCGTAACCTGACGGGTGATGTTGTTGATAGCTTTGTGTTACCGAAAATTGCCTTAACCACGCCACAAACTGTATTGGTGTTTGCATTAAAGGCCGTAGAAGCCCGAGCCTCTTTAATACCGCAAGAAAGCTTATTGAATGAGTCACTCGATCCGTATATTTTTATGAAAGACATTTACTTTCAACGTCAGTTATATGAGCTGTATGATGGTAATCCACCTGTTGAAAAAGAGCCCGAAGATTTTGATGAAGACTTTTTAGAAAGCCTTTAATATATTATATTTTCGGGTTAAATAACAATGCCAGCATCTAAGCTGGCATTGTTTTTACGGCGTTATTTATTACCCAGCCAGTACTTTCATTTGTTCATTAGCCCAGTTAACTGCGTCATGGTATGCATCTGGCACTTTACCAGCTGTAAGACCAAGCTCATCTTTAATCGCGTTTGCACCTTGCCAATTGGCTTGTTCGTATAATTTTACCAAGCGCAGATATTGTGCCAGTAAACCTTGATCCTCTAATAATGCTAACTTTATGTCGTTGGATAATGGTAGCTTATTCATCACGCTTTCCATATCTTCATCTAATATGGCATCCATTAGTGACATCATACCGGTTAAAAAAGCCATTCCCGTATCTTTGAGTTTACTATGGTTTATAGCTAGCAACTCAGTAAAGCGTGCTCTAGTTAACGATAAGCGTATTAACTCTGCGGGTTTATCACCAGCAACTTGAGCTGCAAACAACAAGGATAAAAACTTTTTAATTTCTGCTGCACCTAGCACAATTAGTGCTTGTTTGATGGTGCTGATCTCAGCTCTGCGCTTAAATGCCGCTGAATTACTATAACGTAATAATTTATAAGAGAGGTTTACATCTCGCTCAAATACGTCGGTAATTTTCTTTAAATTGACTTCAACAGTGGATGTCTCATAAAGCAGCTCGGCAAGAGCTATCTCTGATGGCGGCAAGGTTTTACTTTGCACCATTTCTGGCTTGGAAAAGAAAAACCCTTGAAAGTAAGTAAAGCCAAGATCTAATGCTAATTGATACTTTTCGTAGGTTTCTACCTTTTCTGCTAATAATTTTATATGCGGATAAGGTTTAATTTCTTCGATTATGCTGTGGATAGTGTCAACTTCACAATTGAGAAAATCTATTTTAATAATATCAATAAAAGGATAAAAATGACGCCATACAGGCTGGTGAATATAATCATCCAGGGCGAGCGTATAACCTTTTTGTTTTAAGTCTTTGACGATCGCGAGTAAGCGTTTCCCTGGTTGAATTGTTTCGAGTATTTCTACAACAATCTGATCTTTACCAAGCAGGGTTGGGTAGCCTTTTTGTAATGTTTCAAGCGTAAAGTTGATATACGCTGGTTTATTATCGGTGAGATCTTCTAAGCCAAAATTGAATTGACTACCTTCAATTAGCCGGCTAGTTGCCTCGTCACCATCAATATCTGGGAATACATTATCAACGCCGTCACGAAAAAGTAACTCATATCCTACAAGTTGTTTGTTTCGATCTAAAATTGGTTGGCGTGCAGCATAAAAATACATAAACAGCGGGTCCACATCAGTTAAGCGATTACTTGGGCAATATAAGATAAAACAACATAAATAGCATTAACTATATTTAAAATATCAATACTATAGTATTGATTAATTGCAAAATCATCGATCTAATCCTAGGGTAATTAAGTATTAATTACCATGTTCTATAGTCAAATAATTAACCATTAGGTAAAACCGCTTAACCCTATATCATTGTAAGGTTAACTTAGTAATTGGAGTTATTCACCCTTTGCGTGATATAGTCAAGCTCTAGGTTGGTTTTTACACCAATAATGACTTTATATAGTATTGATTTATGAGTCATTATTAGGATTAAAAGCCAGGTTTTAACTTCAGAGTTGGAGGCGAGTTTGGAAACTGGAATGATTATTTCTTTAGCTGCGTATTTTATCGTAATGCTAGGTATTGGCTTGTACGCTTATAAGCAGTCTACCGCCGATGTGTCGGGCTATATGTTGGGTGGCAGAAGTTTATCACCAGCTGTAGCTGCTCTATCTGCCGGTGCATCGGATATGAGTGGTTGGCTACTTATGGGCTTACCCGGTGCTATGTATCTATTTGGCTTAAGTAAAGTTTGGATTGCAATAGGCTTAGTACTTGGCGCTTGGGCAAACTACTTCTTAGTAGCGCCACGCCTGCGTGTCTATACTGAGAAAGCGAATGACTCGATTACTATTCCTGATTACTTTGCTAATCGTTTTGCTGATAATAAAAATATATTACGTGTAATTTCGGCAATCGTGATCATCGTTTTCTTCACACTTTATACTTCTTCAGGCGTTGTCGCTGGCGGTAAATTATTCGAAAACTCATTTCAGATGAGTTACGAAACGGGGCTTTATGTGACAACCGGGGTCGTCGTACTTTATACATTGTTTGGTGGTTTCTTAGCTGTGAGTTTGACTGACTTTGTGCAAGGTTGCATCATGTTCATCTCGCTACTTGCTGTACCTATTGTTACTTATATGATGCTAGATCAGCCAGTGTTAGACACACTTACTAATGCCAGTTATGACTTGCTGTTAAGCGCTCCGAAAGAGAGCGAAGTCCACTCTCTTAATATGTTAGATTGGTTTGCAGGCGGTTCAACCATCGCTATTATTTCTGCAATGGCATGGGGCTTAGGTTATTTCGGTCAACCGCATATCATAGTGCGTTTTATGTCAGTACGATCTGTTAAAGATATGCCTACTATGCGTCGTATTGGTATGTCGTGGATGACCTTATCAGCAATTGGTGCAGTGTTAACAGGACTATTTGGTGCTGCTTACATGATCGAAAATCAAATGTTGATTGACGATAAAGAAACGATATTTTTAGTATTATCTGAATTGGTTTTCCATCCACTTATTGCCGGCTTTTTACTTGCTGCTATTTTAGCTGCGATTATGAGTACTATTTCATCTCAGTTATTGGTTTGTTCAAGCTCTTTGACTGAAGACTTCTACAAAATTTATTTAAACCGTGATGCATCACAAACCGAGCTGGTTTTAGTTGGTCGAATTAGTGTACTACTCGTTGCATTATTTGCTATTTATTTGGCTTATGACCGCGACAGTTCTATTTTAGATTTAGTAAGTAATGCGTGGGCAGGTTTTGGGGCTGCGTTTGGCCCGTTAGTATTACTTAGTTTATATTGGAAGCGAATGAATCTACAAGGTGCGATCAGTGGTATGGTTGTGGGTGCAGGGACAGTGTTGATCTGGATATATGCGCCAATCACCATAAATGGAGAGAGTCTCAGCAGTATCATTTATGAAATTATACCGGGCTTTATACTTGCAACAATTGCAATCATTACAGTGAGCTTATCAACAGCGCCACCAAATAAAGAGATCACCGAATTATTTGATGAAGTTGAACGAGGGCTATAACGAGTAGTAATTTTTATAACTAAAAAAGGGCAATTAATTGCCCTTTTTTAGTTAGTTAACTTATGATTTTTTAGCTTGCTTCTTTATCAGTGCTGGCTTTAATAGACGCTACATTTTCTTTTTTTACTTTCGCCGTTGGTGCTTTCTGTATTGCCTCTTTGCCGCCTTTAAGTACATTCATAAAGTCGTCTTTACTTTTAGCAATCTCAAGTGCGAGCGATTCGATTTGTTGTTCGCTTAGTGGTACATCAACTTTCTCAAGCATAACCTCAAGCGACTCTGCTATATCAAGCATTTTGTCATACGCGTCAGCTTCTTTTTTAGTAGTAAACGTCATACGCTCGACTCCGTTTCTCTCTACAACATATTTAACAACAACAGCCATGATTTCTCCTGCCAATTTGCTTGGTGAATAACAAGTTCACCTTGATTGATTACTGTTTTTATGTACAGTAATTGTTTATTGGTCTTTTTGCAAGTGAACATTTTTATTTTTTACTATTAGGATTTGACAAAGAGGTACAACTTTACTTTATTTAAATAGTCGCACTTTTTTAGTATGACTTTATTTGGAAGTAGTCCAAAAGTGAAGGCATTAAAGTCAACTATTAATTGAGTCCACGTATGGACATCATGGAGGAGAAACATGAAGTTTTTAACTTTAATAGTCGTAGTGCTTGGCTTGGCTATATCATTGCCTAGTGGTGCCGCTGTAACTAAAACCGAAGCTACTGAAAGTATGGGTAAAGTTCAGTTAGTCAATGTTAATCAAGCAACAGTCGAGCAGCTTACCCAGCTGCCAGGTATTGGTAAATCAAAAGCACAAGCGATAGTTGATTACCGTACCGAGCAAGGCAAATTTAAGTCTGTTGCAGATCTAGCGCAGGTGAAAGGTATTGGCGATAAATTAGTCGCTAAACTGGATGGCAAAGTTACATTTTAAAAAACTACAGGGCGAATTATTCGCCCTGTTCAAATTGCTTTATAGCCTTGCTCAAATAGTGTTTAGAGAATTGAATTTCAACAGGGGTGGTTAACAACGGGTAACTTAACCCAGCCACCAGTAATACAGGAAGTAACAGCCAACCTTCGATATACGCTAATGATAGAAATACTGGGATCAATAAAATCAGCTTTATAATACGCAAACTGATTTTTTGCATTGGAGTTAACATACTCACTGCAATCGCAATTATTTGCTGACGTTGACGTATTTTAAACGATTTTAATTGCGTTACTTGACTTGAAAATAATGCAATCATCACAGCGACTTTTTAATTATTAAACGACTTACTACAACGCTTATCAGTATCAGAGTAAATACCGCAAAAATGATCTCCATCCATGCTGGCATACTTAACCCTGCAAATTGCCAATCGATGTTGCCACAGTCTCCTGTCGCAGCAAAAAAATGTGGCATCCACTCATGTAATGGTAATGGAAAATTAGGCTCGAATTCGCAGCTAAACGCAAAGGGATCGGTTGTCGTTTGCATATCAATATGTTGGCGTGCAATTAAGTAACCCCAAATACTAGCAACTGCCCATGCTGAAAATGCTGTTATACGGCAAATTAAATTGGTTGGTCTGACTGCGCCGACTAACCCTGCGGCTAGTAACCCTAGCATGGCAGTACGTTGATAAATACACATAATGCATGGCTCTAAGCCCATTTGGTATTGGAAATACAATGCGATTAATTCAAAAATAAAAGCGCTAAAAGCGAGTAGTAACCAAGCACTGCGTTGTTGGGCTAAATTTGCTAACCAAGTCATAAAATATCCAGTCTATAATTTGTGGATGAATTATGACTTAGTCATTAAACTACGCGCAAGGATAAATATGATTTGTAACAATAAAAAAGCTGCCGAAGCAGCTTTATTTACTGTTTGGATTATTTAATGCCCAGAACTTCCTATACTTTGTAAGCTTGCACTATGGTGCTCAATCCAGCCCCATTGATAGAATAAATCAGTCATTTCACTTAGGCCAAGATATGTCCCTGCTAAGCCAACAACCGTTAGCACTATGGTATAGGGGAGTGCCATGTAAACCATACGACCGTAGGATAATCGCAATACGGGAGCAAGGGTCGATGTTAGTAAGAATAAAAATGCAGCTTGACCGTTAGGTGTGGCAACACTTGGTAAATTTGTACCGGTATTAATTGCCACCGCTAATAAATCAAATTGATCGCGGCTAATTTGCCCTGCTTTTAATGCTGCCGCCACTTCATTAATATAAACAGTGCCAACAAAGACATTGTCACTGACCATCGAAAGTAGGCCATTTGCGACAAAAAACATAACTAACTGTAATTGCCCTTCAAATGTCAGTACCCAAGTTATTACAGGAGTAAATAAGTGTTGGTCAATAATGACTGCAACGATTGAGAAAAATACACATAACAGTGCAGTAAACGGCAGTGCTTCTTCAAAAGCCTTTCCTAGTTGGTGCTCTTCAATTATACCAGCGGACGCAGTTGCAAAAATAATGACGGATAAGCCGATTAAGCCAACAGTGGCAAGGTGTAATGCTAATGCAATGATCAACCATACAGCAATTAATGACTGAAACATCAAATTAACCTTATCGCGTTTGGTACGTTTGCTATCGAGCTCTTTTGCATGATCAGCTAGTATTTGATGAATCGTCTCTGGTAATTTGGCGCCGTATCCGAACGTTTTTGTCTTTTCAAGTAATATTGTAGTGATAATGCCAGCTATGAATACAGGCATAGTAACAGGCAACATACGCAAGAAAAATTCCCCAAATTGCCAGCTTGCTCGTTCTGCAATAATGAGGTTTTGTGGTTCACCTACCATAGTACAAACTCCGCCAATGGCTGTACCTATCGAGGCATGCATTAATAAGTTACGCAAAAAAGCTCGAAACTCTTCAAGTTCCTGACGATTAACCGGGCGTACTTGATTATCATCGTTAATATCATGTTCGCTAGTGGAATCTTTCCCAGAGGCGACTTTATGGTAAATACTGTAAAAGCCCATGGCGACAGCTATAACCACCGCCATAACTGTAAGTGCATCTAAAAATGCAGAAAGAAATGCCGCCGCAATAGTAAACGCCAAGGAAAGTACTGTTTTACTTCGAACTGACACCACTAGGCGTGTAAAAATATAGAGCAGTAAATCTTTCATAAAGTAGATACCTGCGACCATAAAGATCAGCAGTAAGATTACATCTACATTTTGAACAATTTCATGTTCTACTTGCCCTGCAGTTGTCATGCCTATGAATAGTGCTTCAATCGCAAGTAAACCGCCGGGTTGCAGTGGGTAACATTTCAGCGCCATCGCGAGAGTAAAGATAAACTCTAAAACTAATGCCCAACCAGCCATGTAAGGGTTGATATGAAACAACACAGGGTTAATAGCTAAAAAAGCAATAATTGTGTATTTATACCACTGTGGGGCCGAGCCTAAAAAATTCTTAAAAATTGCATTGAAAACACTCTGTTGCATAGGTGTTCCTTATTATTTTGCATTTAAGTATAACTATTGTTGGTTAAGTTAATGTAGTCTAGCTGTGGTGTAAACAAAAAAGCTATAAACAACATCGAGTACCTTTTATCTGTTATGCGTTCCGCGCTATATTTAGTGTAGCTGAAATAGCTAAATGGGTGTATATAGTGTGCACAATGAAGTTAAAAGTCTATTACTCTTTAGGGTTAATACCTTAATTTAATATCGAAGAACTAGACAATGAAAGAGCAATAAATTAATTTTTATCCATTTTAGAAAACTTAGTTAGATAGAGGCTTTAACCTGCTATCGAAGGTGAATTAATGGGGTGACTTTACTTGTTAGTTTGGCTTCATCTGGTACAATCAGTCAGTTAATCGTTAAAAGTAATATTATGTGGTAACTCAAGTGGGAATTGAATGAGAATTTTTAAAGCGAAAAGCCCAGCAGGGTTTGCCGAAGAGTACATTGTTGAGTCAATCTGGAATGGTGATTTTCCTCCAGGTTCTATTCTTCCGGCTGAGCGAGAGTTATCAGAATTAATCGGTGTCACTCGTACAACCTTACGTGAAGTATTACAGCGTTTAGCGCGCGATGGTTGGTTAACAATCCAGCACGGTAAACCGACACGAGTAAATAACTTTTGGGAAACTTCAGGACTTAATATTTTAGAGACCTTAGCGCGTCTTGATGAAGATAAAATGCCCGAGTTAACCGACCAGCTACTTTCTGCGCGAACAAACATTAGCGCTATTTACACTCGTGCAGCCATTAAGCTAGCACCTGATCGCGTGATAGAAATCCTCTCGCAAAGTGATGAGCTTGAAGATAGTGCACAAGCTTTCGCTGATTATGATTACAAGGTACACCATGAGTTAGCTGTTGCAGGTAATAACCGTATTTATGTGCTTATTCTCAATGGCTTTAAAGGTTTTTACTCTAAGATTGGCTGTCATTACTTTTCAGATCCAGGCACGCGTCAGTTAGCGCGTCAATTCTATAAAGATTTAACCATACTTGCTGAGAAACGCGAACATGACGGCGCAATTTCAATGATGCGAAAATATGGTCATCAAACAGGTGAAATTTGGCAAAAAATTCGCGGTGATATGCCTGAAAATATCATGGATTAATACCGCATTTAATATGTAGTTATACCGATAAAAAGCCTGCATCTGCAGGTTTTTTTTGTTGCTGTTATTAGTGACAAATAGCGAGTGACAAACAGTCGTTCGCATTTTTCGATGACGTGAATCGGAAAATACGATTGTTCTTTTAAGTCTTTAGTCTCTAAAATAATTTGATAATTATGCATGTTAGCCCTTGGTATTTACTTTTTAGATCCCATATTAAAGGCAAGCATTGCGTAAGCAATTAAAAGCAAACTCAAATATTTGGAGAATAAAATGGGTGTATTAGTAGGCCGCCAGGCACCAGACTTTACCGCTGCAGCAGTACTAGGTAACGGCGAGATCGTAGATAGCTACAATCTTCACGAAACAATCAAAGGTAAAAAAGCAGTCATCTTCTTTTACCCACTAGATTTTACTTTCGTATGTCCTTCTGAACTAATTGCTTTTGACAAGCGTTATGAAGAATTCCAAAAGCGTGGCGTAGAAGTAATTGGTGTTTCAATCGATTCACAATTCTCACACAACGCATGGCGTAACACTGCTGTTGCAGACGGCGGTATCGGTGCAGTTAAATACGCACTAGTTGCAGATGTTAAGCACGAAATCTGTAAAGCATACGATGTTGAGCATCCAGAAGCCGGCGTTGCATTTCGTGGTTCATTCTTAATTGATGAAGAAGGTAATGTACGTCATCAAGTAGTAAATGACTTACCACTAGGTCGTAACATCGACGAAATGCTTCGTATGGTTGACGCTCTAGCGTTTCACACTGAGCACGGTGAAGTATGTCCAGCTGGTTGGACTGAAGGCAAAAAAGGTATGGATGCAAGCCCAGCAGGCGTTGCTAAGTTCCTTTCTGAAAACGAAAGCGACCTATAATTTAGGTCTTTGTTTTAGAATATGAAAACCCGCCAATTTGGCGGGTTTTTTATTTAGGGTAGTCGCTAGAAAGCGAATGACACTTTGGTGTAGATATAACGTCCGCGAGGGTTGTGAACCGCGGAAGCATAACCGTATAAATCACCATCACCATCACCAATTGCAAATGGTGGCTCTTCATCAAATAAGTTATTTACGCCAATCGAGATCTTGGTCGATTCGGTAATACGATAAGCCGTTTGTAAATCAACTAAGACTTGTGAATCAACCATTCTTGATGTGTTGCTATCAAAATCGAGGGTGCCATCAAAATCAATATCAGGCGTATCTTCAAACTCACCCACATAGCTGATATTTACATTAGTATTGAATTCACCAAGCTCCCAATTAGTTGAGAACATCCAGCGGTGTTCAGGGTAACCATATTCACCAGTATAATCGCGACCGTCTTTTTCAAACTTGTCTTGATAGGACCATTCTAAGTTGAACTTAAGTAAACCAAGATCATCCAAGGAGTGATTATAATTTGCTGAGAAATCAACACCAGACACTTCCTGCGAAGAGACATTTTTAAAAGTGCTATGAATTTTTTGGATAACACCAAGGGTTTCGCTTCCGGCTGGGGCTAGGCGAACACAAATCGTACTGTTTTGGTTGTTACATTCTGCGTCATAAATTGGGCCGAATGCTTGTTCATCAATTTTGTTATCTTGAGTAATACTCCATACATCAATACTAAAGCCAAGTTCAGCCATAGGAGCCCAAATAAAACCAACGTTCCATGATTCAGATTCTTCAGCTTGTAAATCAGGGTTACCAGCAAATTGGATATTGTAATCAAGAGCTTTACAATCAAGACCTGTAGCACTACAGCGGTAATTATCAATAAAGAATTGACTTTTCTCTGATGGACCTAGACCTATTTGTGCTAGTGAAGGTGCTCTAAAACCTTGTGCCCAAGAGCCGCGAACAGTAATTTCATCAGTAGGTGCCCAGCGCAGCGCTACTTTAGGATTGGTTGTGGTACCAAAGTCACTGTAATCATCGTAACGACCTGCAAGTTGTAATTCTAAGCTATCAGCTAATGGGATTGAGAATTCAACATAGGCAGCGTATTGGTCCCGCTCAGCGGCAGCAGAAACGGACTCAGTACCAAAAATTAAACCTCGCTGAAATTGATCATCAGGGGTATCACTGACATCCTCTTCACGGTACTCAATACCAGCCGCCATCATCACGACATTGTCACCAAAACTAAACGCTTCGCCAGTGATGTTGGCATCAAAAGAGGTCATATGTGATTCACCACGACGAACTAGGCTGGTTGAAATACGTTCAATGACTGCAGGATCATTATAAGTGCCGCCAAATGGGTTGTAGTTGCCGGCATCTATTTCTTGCTGTAAAAAATCAGTTCTTACCCAGCCTTGAGTACGATCACCGGTTTGCATTGATTTACTACGGCCTTTTTGTACAGCGGCTTCCCAGCTCCAATCGCTAATTTCACCACGTAGACCGGCAACAAATCGCAAAGTGTCTGACTCAATATCCCATTGACGGGCACCCGCATCAACAGTTCTATAGTAGTTGATAATTACTTCTTGATTGAAAGGATTATTTGGATGATTCCCTGGGACTGTTAAACCTGCATCTTTATCTAATGGTGTTGGAGCACCTGCGGCAATTGAATTGTTGTGTTGAACAGCCATTTCCATAAAGGCAGTAATACCATTATCAAAGTTATATTCAAACTGAGAAATTGCGCCAACGCGTTCAGAAGCTGGGGCAATATAGCCATAGGGTCCATAATCAAACACACAACTATCGCTACCACTAATTTGATCTGCAGGACAACTTGGATCTGGAGTTTGGACGCCATTCACGCCAAATGTACCTGGAAAGCCACGAGATGAACGGAAATCTTCACCACCATTCGCGGTTTGATTAGCAGTGCCTAAGCGGCCCATTTCATCTGATGATAAAGAGGTGTTTTTAAAGTAATCGATGATCACAGACGCACTGCTTTTTTCGTTTGAGGTACCCCAAACTATGCTTGCTGAGGTTTCTTCATAGTTAGGGCCGTCAGTACCACCATAACCTAAATTAACTTCTAAACCATCGATGTCTTTTTTCAAAATAATATTCACCACACCTGCAACGGCATCGGAACCATAAATTGCAGAGGCACCATCTTTAAGAATATCAATACGTTCGATAGCAGAGACCGGAATACTGTTAATATCAACAAATGAGTTAGTGATACTCTCAGCAAATGCGCTTATAGCTACTCGACGGCCATTAATTAACACAAGCGTTGCATCTGCGCCAAGACCACGAAGCGACACTGCCGCAGAGCCATTGGCCGTAGAGTCTTGGTTGTTGCCGCGAGTAGAAAAAGTACCATTACCAGCAGCAGGCATTCTTTCTAGTAATTGTTGTAGATTGTCATAGCCCATATTATCGATATCGGCGCGACTAATTGATTGTACTGGGGAAGGGCCTTCAATATCTGTTCGCTTTATTCTAGAACCAGTCACTTCAATACGTTCAACTTTTTTTGCTTCGTCCGCAGCAAATGATTGAGAAGTATAACCCGCTGTTGAAAGTGCAAGTGTTACACAAGCGATTAGCTTAGGTTTAAATGGGAGTGTTCTGTTCTTCATCCTTAAATCCTCGTTGTCATGTTAATTTTATCTGGTTAAATCAACCAGTAATATCAATATCATGCAAATGAATTGTTATCAAATTGTTTATTTGGATTGTGTACTATAATTTATACAGTTGCGGGGATTTAGGGGCTGAAAATAAAAACGCCTAACTGGGTTAGGCGTTTTTGAGGTTGTTTAGATAGATTAAACTTTGTGCTTCATTAACCGTTCTTTTTCGCGAGACCAGTCTTTGTTTTTACCGTCTTCACGTTTGTCATGCATTTTTTTACCCTTACCGAGGTGGAACTCAAGTTTCACCCAGCATTTTTTCCAATACATGGCAGTGGCAATTAATGAATAGCCATCGCGCTCAGTCGCACCGACTAAGCGATCTAGCTCGCGTCTGCTTAATAATAACTTGCGATAACGTAATGGATCGCAAATAACATGGGTTGAAGCACTATTGAGAGGCTGTATTTGACTGCCAAGCAAAAACGCTTCGCCATTTTTAAGGTGAATGTATGTTTCAGAGATGTTTACTTTACCAGCTCGGATACTTTTTACTTCCCAGCCTTGTAGTTCAACACCAGCCTCAAACTTGTCGTGTAAAAAATACTCATGACGCGCCTTTTTATTTAGCGCGATAGTATTACTTGTCGATTTAGATGAATTTTTCTTAGCCATAGTGGCCCATATTATACGTAAAGCTCTGCTTTTTACATCGATTTTTTATTTTTGCTAATAAAAAAGTGTTTGTAAATAAAGCGCCATGAAAGTTTGGGGAAAAACGCAAAGCTTGCTAAAATTCGCCCACACAGTTGGGAGTGAGTATGCCACAAATAGAAAAAAGTGCGCTAGTAATGTATAGCAGCAAAGAAATGTTTGATTTAGTCAATGATGTGGATGCTTATCCTGAATTTTTACCCCATTGCTCGGATGCAAAAATTATTGCACAGCAAGGTAATACCATGACGGCAAGTTTGGAAATTTCCAAAGCGGGTATAAAAAAATGGTTTACTACTGAAAACACCTTTTTAGATGACAATACAGTAACATTGCGCTTAGTTGATGGGCCATTTAAAGCCTTGCAAGGGCGTTGGCATTTTCAAGTGTTGGATGACAATGCATGTAAAGTTCAGCTACAGCTTGAGTTTGAATTTGCGAGTAAATTAATTGAACTTGCGTTTGGGCGCGTATTTAACGATGTTGCAAAAAACATGGTGAATGCATTTACTCAACGCGCTAAACAGGTATATGGACTGCGATGATGATAAAAGTTGAAGTTGTGTATGCATTACCTACCACGGCAACGTGTTTGCTTGTTGAAGTACCAGTTGGTACAACGGCAGAAAATGCCGTGATGCAATCAGGTATCCTCGCTAAGTGCCCTGAAATTGATGGCTTAGCATTAACCTTAGGAATATGGAACCGTACCTGCAAGCTTACGCAAGTGCTTGAGGATGGCGATAGAATTGAAATTTACCGTCCTTTAATTGCTGATCCTAAAGACGCACGACGAAAACGTGCAGAAAAAGCTAAAGACGAAGGTCGTGCTAATAAAATTACAGGTGGGCGACCGCTTGATAAAGCTAAATAATAGCTCAAACAAAAAAGGTTAGCTGTTGCTAACCTTTTCGTAATTTACTGAACTGGAGCGTTATTGCTCAAGCGGTGTATTAAACTCTGCGGGTTGTTCATAGTCACCACTGAGCGATACCAATTTTTCATTTTCAAAATTAATAGTCAGTGATTTACGTTGTTCGTTATCACGGCCAAGGTTAAAAGAATATAAGTAATGCCACGTGTTTTTATCGAAAGCGTCTTCTGCAACAGGTTTACCTAATACATAAAGAACTTGCTCACGGGTCATATTGATACGAAGCTTGTCAACATCGGTTTGTTCTAAAAAGTTACCTTGTGGGATGTTGATACGATAAACCCAGCTAGAACAACCGGCGGTTGCACTTAAGGTCAGAGCAACGATAAACCAAAGAGAAAAAGTTTTTAACGACTGCATTGTTTGTTTGGATCCTTATTTTTTATAAACTGCATGATACCGATTAGTCACCTAAGGTAAAACCCTTTTGAGTAATTGTTTGTGACTTAATTTTTACTATCGATGTTTGGAGCGTAATTTTGACCTCAGAGTCCGCTAAAAGTTTAACTACTACTGAAAATACTATGACAACTAAGATCTCCACGTGGTCACTTTATATTGTACAAACACGTTTAGGGCATTGGTACACTGGGATCAGCACGGATGTGGCAAAACGATTTGCAGCACATCAAGCGGGCAAAGGGGCTAAAAACTTAAAGGGGAAGGGGCCACTGACTTTAATATATCAATGTGAAGTCGGTTCTCGCAGTGAAGCCACCAAGCTTGAGATAAAAATTAAACGCTTAAGTAAGGCACAAAAGCGAGCGTTTGTTAGCTCTGGGATTTTGCTAACCTGAATTCAGTTTAAAATATATTTACTATCTACAATTTAGCTCAAAGAGTGTTTATATCGTTTATATCAAGTTGGCTAATAAATGCGGCAATATAATTAACTGCATCAATATAAAGCGCTTGGTCAATATTACTTAGTAGGTCGGAACTCTTATGATGGTGGGGATCATGACCCATACCAAAGTAAATATAAGCAATTCCGGCTTTAGCAAACGCATAATGGTCGCTTGCTCGGCGCCAATCAATACTATCTCCGAGGGTCATTCTGTTCATTGTGGTTGATGAACTAGCTACTTTTATCTTTAAATTATGCTCAGGCACCTGCTGTAGTTGTGCTTGTAAAGCACTGCGTTGTGCATGTGAGACAAAGGCATATAAGATTTTTTTTGGCGGTTTTACTGCTAACATATCCAAATTAATATTTAGCACGGTTACGCTGTCGTCGATTTGCAATTGACTAACAAAATATTCAGCTCCATGTAAACCATTTTCCTCTGCGTCAGTAGCAACAAAACTAAGTTGGAAAGGCAGATTTGTGTGTGCGAAGCGTTGCGCTAGGAATAACAAGGCACTGACGCCACTGGCATTATCGTTTGCGCCTGCATATAAAGTGTTACCACGCATACCTAAGTGATCATAATGAGCGGTAATTACCAAATGAGTCTTGACTAAGTGCGGTGGTTTTAAAGTCGCAACGACATTTTGCCCCGTTGCTTTTGAAGACCAGCCATGGCTGTAACTAAACGGCTGTAATTGCGTATTGTAACCGAGCGTTTGCAGTCGCGTACTAATGTATTGGGCACTGATACGCGCGCCATCTGTATTGGTTTTTCTACCGCTTAGAGCCGTAGAGCTTAGATGCTTCAGATCATCGATCAGCTGTTGCTGCGCGCTGCTATTACTTTGGCAAAATGTTGAAAAGCTGAGGCTCAATAGCAAAATAAAATAGTTAATGATTAATTACTCGCGCGGTCATGTCACTTAGTGCCTGTAATTTATTTTGATAACGTTGCTTATCATGGTCAAAATCGGCATGTTTATTAGCCAAACGTAATTGGCGATACGCTTGCTTAAAATCACCTAACTGATAATAAGTGCGGGCAAGACCAAAGTAGCTATCATGAATATCATCATTAATTCTTTTTGCTTTATTGAAATGCTTGATGGCATCTTGATAGTTTTGTCCAAGGTATGCGTTATTTCCTAATGACACGTGATAATACGGATTACTTTGGCGCTTCAAATCAAGTTTATATAAAATCTTGTCTGCCAGCTCAGGACGGTCGGTGAGTTGATACAGTAAAGCTAAGTTACCCAGTGCTGTATTGTTGTCGTTATTAAGCAGCAAAGCATAATTATAGGCTAATTCGGCGTTATCATACTGAGAATCAAGGCGAAGTAATACGGCTAAGTTACCCCATGCAGCAGAGTAATATTTATCTGCTTTTGTTGCCGCTAAAAAGTAGCTATAGGCTAAATCATAATTTTGATTGAGCATTGCCGCTGCCCCTTTATTGTTATAAAACATCGCGGTAATTCGTTGTTTGCTGATGGGGGTCGTCTGAAATTTCTCACCTCGCGAGTTCGGATCAAAATCAATCACTAATGAGGTTTTTGCGTCATACACATAAGTCACATTAGTGTGGTTATTACGACGCTGTGTGACGATCAAATTAATATGCCCAGTCAATAAGTTATAGCCTTTATTTAGCGCCCAATACTCAGGAATATGAACCGTTTGAAATTGCCCCTGCATGCCTAAATATTCCGCAATACTATAGGCCAAAATCGATAATGATAAACAGTTAGCATTTAAATCTCGGTAGGCTTGATTGGCGGTTAGGGTAGCCCCTGCTTGATATAGTAAGGATGCATCGCCATTTTCTAACAAAAAGTTTAGTAATTTTCGAGTTGTGTTTAAATTGTGTTTAGTACTTGGGAAGGCTGCATCGAGTTGTTGTGTTATTGTATCGCTTAAGGTAAAAATCTGTTCACTACTTTCCACCGGGTAAAGCGTGAAAGATTGATTTTCAGTGACTGGTGGAGGGATGAGTATTGTTTGATTACTCACACTGGTACAGGCAGAGATACTAAAAAGCAGCACAATGACTGCTAACTTACAAAACCGCGTTAGTATTGTCATAATCATACCCCAACTAATTACTGACTTATTAAGTTTAGTCTGTTTTTTAGTCGAGGTAGATGTTAAATGTTACAAACTGTGTCAGCGCTTTTCAAAGGTGGCGACTAAACTTGCTAAGGTTTGTGCGCTGGTTGCAAGTCCTTTGATCGCCTGCTCGGTATCAATTTGTTCTCGCATTGCCATATCGCTGATCTCACTAATTTGTTCAATATTACGGCCGACGTCAGCAACCACACTACTTTGCTCTTCAGTAGCTGTTGCAATCAAGGTTGCCATATCATTAATTTCATTAGCGGTATTGGTAATGGCATCAAGCAACTGCACAGAGCTTTGCATTGTTGCTACGCTGTACTGAGCTTTATCTTTGGACTGGGCAATATGTTCAACCACATTGGTAGCTGTTTTCGCGAGCTCTTCAATCATTGATTGAATTTCAGTCGTTGATTGTGACGTACGGTTGGCTAAGGCTCGTACTTCATCCGCAACTACGGCAAAGCCGCGGCCATGTTCACCAGCACGTGCTGATTCAATTGCTGCATTTAGTGCTAATAAATTGGTTTGCTCTGAAATACCACGAATAGAGTCAACAATACTGGCAATAGTCTGGGTTTTATTAGCAAGCTCAGTCACTTGTCCCGCAATTGTGTCAATATCACTGGCTAATGCGGTAATACTCTGTTGGCTTTGCACTACTTGCTGGTGGCTCTGTAATGTATTCGCTTTACTATCTTCGGTCAGTTTTGCGGCAGTTGCGGCGCTGTGGGCAATTTCTTGCACTGTCGCGCCCATTTCGTTGATTGCTGCTGCAACAGAGATAGTCTGCTCTTTTTGGTTGTCCATTGCCTGTGAGTTACGCTTGGCTTGAGTAAATACCTGATCTGAGCTTTGACGAATTTCTAAACTTTCGTGGGAGACTTGCGCAATAGCGGTTTCAATTTTATCAATGAATTGGTTAAAACCATTCGTTAATGCTAATAGCTCAGGCTGGTCACTGTGAGGTAAACGATAAGCTAGATTGGCATCACCAGACCCTAAACGAGTAAATAACTCTGCCATTTTTGATAGCGGTGAAGCTAACGAACGAGCCAGTAAAAAACTAACGATACATGCCAACAGCGCAATTGCGATAGCAAAACTTAAAATTTGCCATTGTAAAGTGGTGATCCCGGCAAACACTTCTGCTTTTGGTACTTGTGCAACCACATAGAGTTGAGTGTTTTTAATCGGACTCGCCGCTAGGAAAAAAGTGTCGCCATTGAGTTCGACTTCTTGCAAGTTAAATTCATTGCTTGTTAATAATTGACCACTTACTTGATGACCATACAAGCTATCTAGATTTGTTTTTTCTACTTTATTAACGTCTTGATGGAGTTTAATTACGCCTTTATCGTCAGTGATAAATACAAAACCGGTTTGCTCGATAGTAAATTTATTCAGCAGTGCCTGCATATCATCAATACTTTTTGCCAGTCCAGTTAAGCCGATGCCATTGATTTGTTGATGATTAATAAACATTTTTGTGTCGCCATTAGGCTCTTGATATAAGCTAATAGAGTAAGCTTGGTTGGCGTTTTTAAAATCAAAAAACCAGCCATCTTGCTGCCTATCTAATACTCTTAAAAAGCCATCTTGATTCCAGTACTGCGCGGTATCACGATTAGCCCATGATGCGGTTGCTAAGCCGTATTGTTTTACCAGACGATTTAATTCTTTGATTAAAACTTCATCATTGTTATCACGACTATTTGCCCACGCGAGTATAAAATGATTACTTGATACTTGTTCGGCCGCACTGAGTAATTCATTGATCTCTAAGCTGATATAGTTATTAATTGCGTGTAGTTTACTGGGCAACTCAGATTGTATCATCCGTTGTTCGATAATGGTTTTGGCGGATAACAGCGCCGTAATGCCAATTAAGCTGGCAACTGACAGGGCAATAGCGATCCCTAAAATAGTGATCTTACGCGTGATACTAAGAGTTTTATACGACATTGTGGGTACTGAATTTACAAATTATGCGGGTATTTTAGCATGTTTTTTTCATGCAGTTCATCATCTATTAGAGTAAGTACTCAGTTTGTAATTTACTCTAAGATGTATTTTGACAAAGTAAATAAAATGAAAAAGCCCACTGCGTTTAGCATGTGGGCTTGGTTTCTAACAAGCGAAATTGTTACTTTCCAGGGTTAAACAATTTTCTTCATTGCTGACATGTAGCCACGCAATTTGGTACCAATGATTTCAACAGGGTGCTCACGCAGCGACTTGTTGATTGCAATTAGTGTTTGGTTATCAACATGATTACAGCGCTCGCCTAAGCCTCTACCAATCACATCAGTATCGATGTTTTGCATAAAGTCTTGTAACAGTGGCAAACATGCGTGATTGTATAAGTAGCAACCATACTCTGCTGTATCGGAGATCGTGCGGTTCATTTCGAATAATTTTTTACGCGCAATGGTATTGGCAATTAATGGCGTTTCATGTAGCGATTCATAATATGCTGACTCAGCGATAATACCTGCAGCAGTCATGGTCTCAAACGCTAATTCCACACCGGCTTTCACCATTGCAACCATCAAGATACCGTTATCAAAAAACTCTTGTTCGCTGATTTCAACATCACCTGCTGGGGTTTTTTCAAAATTTGTTTCAGCTGTTTCTGCACGCCATTTCAAAAGGTTTGCATCATCATTCGCCCAATCTTCCATCATTACACGAGAGAACGTGCCATCGATGATGTCGTCTTGGTGTTTATTGTAAAGCGGGCGCATGATTACTTTTAATTCTTCACTTAATTCAAACGCTTTTACTTTCGCTGGGTTTGATAAACGGTCAAGCATATTGGTAACGCCGCCGTATTTAAGTGCTTCAGTAACCACTTCCCAACCGTATTGAATTAGTTTTGATGCGTAACCGGCGTCTATACCTTTTTCGATCATCTTATCAAAACATAAAATTGAGCCTGTCTGTAACATGCCGCAAAGAATTGTTTGCTCACCCATTAGGTCTGATTTTACTTCAGCAATAAATGAAGACTTTAATACCCCAGCGCGATGACCGCCAGTACCCGCTGCATAAGCTTTAGCCTGGGCTAGACCATGTCCCTGAGGATCATTTTCTGGGTGAACAGCAATAAGAGTTGGGACACCAAAACCGCGTTTATACTCTTCACGAACCTCAGAGCCTGGGCACTTAGGTGCAACCATGATCACAGTGATATCATCACGTACTTGCATACCTTCTTCAACAATGTTGAAGCCATGAGAATAAGCAAGCGTAGAGCCTTGTTTCATCATCGGCATGATTGCGTTTACAACCGCAGTATGCTGTTTATCAGGTGTTAGGTTTAACACAACATCAGCAGTAGGGATCAATTCTTCGTAAGTACCTACAGTAAAACCATTTTCTGACGCATTAAGAAATGATTGACGACGTTCGCTGATTGCAGAATCACGCAATGTGTAGGCAACATCTAAACCTGAATCTCGTAAGTTCAGTCCTTGGTTTAAACCTTGCGCACCACACCCAACAATAACAAGTTTTTTGCCTTTAAGTGCTTCAACACCATCGGCAAATTCAGCCGGATCCATAAATTCACATTGTGCTAGTTGTGCTAACTGCTCGCGTAAGGGAAGAGTATTAAAATAATTCGCCATTGTTAGTATCCTATAAATTTCGTATTTGTTAGATGCAAGCGCTTGCTGCTTTGCTTAAAGTCACCATAAGGAATTTTTACCCTTGCGTAAAATGATATATTTGCATTAAAGTATTTCAAAAAATGAAATGCTTTAATTAATAACCGCTAACTATTGGGATCACTATGGACCATAAACGATTACATTACTTTCTGGCACTTGCCAAAACCTTACATTTTGCCCGTGCCAGCGAGTTATGCCACATAAGTGCTCCCACCTTAAGTCGCAATATTAAACAGTTAGAGGATGAAGTTGGAGTCGCATTATTCAGTCGCGATAATCGCAGTGTAAAGTTAACAGCTGAAGGAGAATCGTTTATCGACTATGCAACGGCTACGTTAGCTAATTGGCAGCGTTTTCGAGCAAATGTACAAAATCCTGAGCAAACTATTTACGGTAAAGTAAGCATTTACTGTTCAGTAACTGCCTCTTATAGTTTTTTGCATCAACTATTAGAGCAACTGCGTTTGCAACATCAACATATAGAAATAAAGCTTAATACTGGCGATCCCGCAGTGGCAATAAACCGTGTGCTTGACGGACACGAAGCCATGGCAATTGCCGCAAAGCCTGATAAATTACCGACGCAAATTGCATTTGCCAGTATTGGTTATTCATCCTTGGTATTTATCGCGCCACGTATTCCGTCGTTGCTCACTGAAAAACTGGCCCAGTTTGGCGATAAGATAGATTGGTCTGAGCTTGAGTTTATAGTGCCAGAGCAAGGTTTTACTCGTCAAAGGTTAGAGCTGTGGTGGCGTAAGCACGGTATTAATGCAAAGATCTATGCGCAAGTAGCGGGGCATGAAGCTATGGTGTCAATGGTGAGTTTAGGGCTAGGCATTGCCATGGTGCCAAAAATTGTTTTAGATAATAGCCCATTAAAAGATCGCGTTCAGGTGATCAGTGATCAAAAAGAGGCCCCTGCCGGGTTTGAGATTGGTTTGGCAGTATTACGTAAAGAGTTACCAGATGCCGCGTTAAATGCATTATGGGAGATTGCTCAATCACTGAAAAACGTTAATAGCTTAGCTCCTTAGCCGAGTCTAAATACGCAGATGTAAAGTTTATTTACCTTGAATCGTTCCATATGTATCAAAAGTGTGAATGATTGTAATCGTCTAGGGATTAGTTATTAATACCTTGCTATGATAACGATATTGGGTTGTCTCTTTTGGCATAAATAACAACAATGAAGTCGATAGTTAATATTCTTACTGCGCTTTGCATCTCTGTATGGCTTACAGTACCTTGTTTTGCACAGCCATCAGAAATTGAGCCTGTGCAGGATATAACAACAGGGCAGTGGCACTTGAGCCTTAACACGGGATTAGGAGTCATAACAAATCCATTAGCTGGTGGAGGTGATTTACCATTAGTGTTGATCCCAGATATAGCTTATTACGGTGAACAGTTCTTTTTTGATAATGGTCGCTTAGGCTATAGCCTGATACAAGACTCCCCACATACCTTTAATCTAGTCACTGAGTTTAATTCGGAAACTCGTTTTTTTGTTGATTGGCATCCAAGTAACATTTTTGCATTTAGATCAGAAAGTTCATTTACGAACAGTGAAAATGAACTTCAAATCCAACAACCTAGTCTAGATATCAGTGAGCTTGATAAACGTAAATGGGCACTCGATGCTGGCCTGAGTTACCATTATAACTATCAGCAGCATGTATTTTCCGTGCAGGCATTAGCTGATGTATCCGGAGTGTATGACGGGTGGCGAAGTGCACTGCAGTGGCAAATGCACAAGAACATTGGTGAGTTACAGATTAAGCCGACTATTGGCATCTGGTATAAATCGGCAGCACTGAATGCATATTTTTATGGCGTAACAGAAAAAGAGTCTCCAGTTCGTGCAATTGAGGTTGGCAGTAGTTGGCAGCCTTATGCTAAAATAGATGCCCGCTGGCCCTTAAATGGAGCCAACTCATTGCGTTTTCATCTGGCTTATTATGATTATTCCGCCTTAGCTGACGACAGTCCGCTGTTTGAACAAACGTATTCTCTGACTGCCTTTATAGGGTTTGATCATATTTTTTAATATGAAGTATTTACAACTTGGTGCGTGCGTCATTTTTTTGTTGGTATGGCCAAAGTTAGCTGTCGCAAAAAAAGATATATTAACAGTTACTCCAAAAGTCTGTGTGGTTTCCGAACAACAAGACTTTTGCGATGTTGATGTAAAATTTGCTTTAAATATGCCCCATAAAATGGACGTTTGTTTATACAGCGAAGATCAACAACTGCAATGTTGGCAACAGGTTACCTTAGAAGAATTCAATCATAAAGCGCGTGTTCAGGTTGAAACCATATACTCCCTAGTCAATCCTCACACGGATGAATTACTGGCGACAACACGCATTGAAGTACAGAGCACTCGCGCTAAAACAACTCGGCGCCGATTACGTTCTCCGTGGAGCTTTTTTTAATCTTGGAGCTGCAAATGGCAAAGATCTTACTTGTAGAAGATGATTTAGGGTTACAGCAATTAACCCGTGACTATCTTGAAAATAATGGCCTTGAAGTGGCGGTGCTAGACCGTGGCGATGAAGTGTTTAGTTACCTTGAAAACAATCCGGTTGATTTGATGATCCTCGATGTGATGCTGCCAGGTAAAGATGGCTTTAGTGTTTGTCGTCAAGTCAGAGATAAATTTAGCTTACCAATATTAATGTTGACCGCCAAAGGTGAAGACTTTGATCAAGTCATTGGTTTGGAACTTGGTGCCGATGATTATGTTATTAAGCCAGCTGAGCCAAGAGTATTGCTTGCCCGTATTAATGCGCTATTACGCCGTGGCCAAGCATCAGTAAAAGCGCCAGAAGAATTACAATTTGGCGATTTATGTATTGATAAAACCAGCCGTATTGTTCGCTTAAAGAATAACGAAATCACCCTCACTTCCCATGAATTTGAATTACTGTGGTTATTAGCTTCAAATTCCGGTGAAGTACTAAGTCGTGAACATGTTCATCAACACATGATTGGTCGCCAATATGATGGATTAGACCGCACCGTAGATGTACGTGTATCTCGGATCCGTAAAAAATTAGGTGATAACAGCGATAAACCATACCGTATTAAAACCGTTTGGGGACAAGGCTACTTATTTGTCTCCGATGCATGGGGTATGTAACTATTAATGGGGAAACTATTTGCAAGTTTATATGTGTATATTATAGTTTCCCTGTTTTTAGTCAGTGGGGTAATTGAACAACTTTGGCCCTATGAAGACAGTCAACAACAAATTGCGCTCGATGATGAGTTTGGTCAATCCCTATGGCTATTAGCGCAAACCCCGCAAGGGCTTACTAAAATAGCCACTCGCTTTCAAAGTGAAATAGTACAAAAACAAGACCTAATGTTGCCCGCACAACAACAACAAGAACTTAACCTACATAATTATATTTATCTATTTGATCAACAACAGCGAGCTATCTGGTATATCGTTGTTGATAATGAGCAATTATTGCAAGTGGGTCCAATTACCGTTTCTGCGCCAGTATTCTCATCCGTTTGGCCTTATCTATTATTATTGTGTGTCGTTGGGATCCCTGTTGGCTTATGGAGTTTTTTACTGTGGCGTGATTTTGCTAAGTTGCGACTGGCCTGTGAAGCCGTTGGTGGATCACAAGACTTTGAGCTGAGCGCCACCTCGAAATCATTCTTTTTACCAATTACCGACACCTTAAGTGCTATGCAGCAGCGTATTCAGCATTTATTAACCGCTCAACAAGAACTTACATCGTCGGTATCGCATGAGTTTAGAACGCCACTGGCACGTTTAAAATTTGCGTTGGCAATGCTTGAGGATAAAGTAGCTGACGAAAAAGCCTTTGAATATATCGATAACATGCAATTAGATATTGTGGAGTTAGAGTCGTTAGTTAAAGAAATGCTTGATTATGCTCGCCTTGATAGCCAACAACCTAATCTTACGGTGCAAACATGTAACTTAGTGCAGCTAGTAGAAAGTGTTGTCACTAAACTTGATTTTGCTACGCAAATAAAACTCAATATGCAATTACCAGCTTTATGCAGTTACACTTGTGACAGTCACTTTATCGCCCGCAGTATCCAAAACTTAGTAGGCAATGCGTTGAAATATGCTCGTCACGAAGTGCGAATTAGCTTAGTTGAAAATACTGGGCAGTTAATTTTATCGGTCGAAGACGATGGCCCTGGCATTGAACAATCACAATGGGATGCAGTGTTTAAACCTTTTGCCCGACTTGATAAAAGTCGCGATAAAAAGACTGGAGGCTTTGGGCTTGGTTTAGCCATTGTGGCAAAAATAGTGTCTTGGCACCAAGGCAGCTGTACGATATCGAATTCAGAATTAGGTGGCGCCAAATTTACAATCTATTTGCCTAAGTAACCAGAGTTCAGGGTAAGTAACTCCTTTTCTATTGCTATATCTGTGGCTAAATTGATACTCAAAAAAAAAGCGCCTAATAGGCGCTTTTCTGCGGTTAAAACCAAAATCAACAAGTAGCAAAAGAGTAGACTTCACTTTGCTAAGTAAGTTCCATTATTTATTACTTTTAATTTATTTATGTGTTTTTAAAAGCGGCATGAGCATCTGCTCCAAGCCATTGAGTTTAACTTCATACATCATTGCTAATTGAGCACCGAGTGTGCCGTGAGGAAATCCTTGCTGCTTAAACCAGACCAAGTATGGTTCTGGTAATAGCAGCAAAGGGCGGCCTGCGTATTTACCAAATGGCATTTTTGTATTGATCGCTGTTTTTAAAAGCTCTGGATCCATGATTAACTTAATTTGCTAGATTATGCGTGAAGTGTATTACAAAAGAGGGTGAGAAAATAGGCTGTGACGGGCAAGAAACAGCCTATTTAATGAGGGGAGTAGGCCCTCATAATTTACTAATGGATCTGATATTGATGCTTTTTGGTAAATCCAAGTTGTTTAAGTTTGTTTATAATTGACGGATCATCGATGCGGCTTGGTGTTTCGCTATCACGTAAGAAATGATTTTCCGGCACTTGATATATATCGAGCATTTTTTGAAATAGCACTGCGCGCATTGTTAACGCTGTCATTCCATTTCTTTGTATTTCATCAAGACGATTTTGAAGCTCAACCAGTTTTGGGTTATTTACATCATCCGCCACTGTCTGAAACTGTGTAGCAAACTTATTCTTCATCTAAAAACCTTATTTAATAGCAAAAGACAAAATGCCGATAAATACGTATTCAAAAACACGAGAAGGCTTTTTTTGTGCTAAAAATAGATACTTACGTATTACTCAACAAATGCAGTTTACTCTTTTTTCATGGGTAAATGCCAATCTGGATGTAAAGCTTTGTAAATGCGCTTGACTCTTATTTGGGGACTTTTGCGACGTTGTTTCAGGCGGTTATATATAAGGATATGAAAATTAAATGAAAATAGTTCTCAGTACCTTTTGTGGTGCTGAGAACTTTATTTATATTATGGAAATAATTTTTGTTTTACATGCTCAGCGAAGCCACTACCGGCCTCTAAATAGAAGTTATAAGTAGAGTCAACGCCCATATCTTCAAGTTCTTTTTGCTGATCTGGATAGTTAGCAATGGCAGTAACTTGACCTTGGTAACCCGAAGCACGCAATTGCTCCAAAGCAAAAATGTTTTGCATATGTTTTGGCATCGCGAGCATGATCATCTCTACATGGGAGTGATTTACCCGTTGCCAAAAGTCTGGATCGGTTGCATCTGCCAAGAGCGCCTTACGGCCTCGTGAAACATGCTTCTCGACCACTTCTGGCTTGATGTCTACTCCAGCTACAACGCCAGGATGGGTGATGTTAATTGTTTCATATGCACCGGTGCCAATACGACCCATACCAAAAATAACAATCTTGGTGTCATTTAAGTTCACAGGAAGTTCTTCTGCTAAGCGAGTAGGGCTTTCAAAACGTATGAGCCAAGCTTCGATTTTTACATAAATTTCGTTTGAACGTTTATTTAGTGGGGATGCAATGATAAAGGTCATTGATACTGCAATAGCCATAACAGCCAACCACTCAGATGTGATTAACCCGCTACTGGCAGCAACCATACAGACTATCAAGCCAAACTCGCTGTAGTTAGCTAAGGTAAATGCACTCAATAAGGAGGTACGAGCGCGTAACTTAAAGGCATTCGTTAGTATATAATACAGGGCAACTTTGACTGGTAGCACCAATATAATAATAAGCGCTATAAGTAATGAGTTGAGTGTCAGATCAGCACCTAAACCAATTGTTAAGAAAAACCCAACTAATAAAATTTCTTTTAAATTAAGCAGTGATTTTGCAAGCTCACTGGCTTTTTTATGAGGAGCAAAGATCATACCGATGATCAACGCGCCTAAATCACCTTTCAAGCCTGCAAATTCAAATGCATGATAGCCAACGACAAGTGCAAAGAAAAAGCCAAACAAAGGTAATAGCTCACCATGTTTAGAACGATTTAACACCCAAAACATGACTGGGCGTAATAATGGCAAGGCAACTAATAGCGCAAAAGCCCAACCGTTGGGGATTTTACCTGTGCTGATGGCTAAAAATATCACTGCAAAGATATCTTGCATAACCAAAATACCAATGGCTATTTTGCCGTGAAGGCTGGCCATTTCGCCACGTTCTTCAAGTACTTTTACAGCAAAAACTGTGCTAGAAAAGCTAAAAGCAAAACCAACAAGCAACGCACTTTGCCAACTTAGGTCTGCAAATAATGGCAACGAAAGTGCGCCTAAGAACAGCATCAAACTGCAAAAAATAGCGCTACTAATAATAATATGTAAAGAGGCAGGGGCCCAAACTTGTGGCTTAATAAGATGGCTAACTTTTAGTTTCAGACCAATACTAAATAGTAATAACGTGATCCCTAAATTAGCAATCGTATTAAGTAGCTCAGTGGTTTTAAAGCCAGATAAGTTCAGTACAAAGCCAGCAATCAAAAAACCGATTAGCGGAGGAAGTTTAAGTTGGTACACGGCAAAGCCACACACAAATGCGACAGCAAAATATAATAGTTCCATAATTCTTAATATCACTTCATTTGGTTACCTAGTGTAGCGAAATATCAGCATTTTTGAAAATCATTCGTGTATATTATGCATATAAATTGCGCGCATAGAGATATACCTGTGTATGAAAAACACTCGTTTAGTTAATTATTCTGCTAAAAACTCAAAAAATAGTTATTTTTTCACTGACAGCAGCTTTTAAATATGGTTAAGATGCAGTAACAAAGGAATTTAAGCGTGATTCAGGTTTAGGTGAATTAAGCTTAAGGAGAAATAGATGTTTAAAAAAATTCTTGCATCAGTCGGTATTGGTGCAGCAACAGTAGATACCGTGCTTGAAACTGAGCATTTACAACCTGGGCAATTATTTAATGCCCAAATAGTGATCACCGCAGGGGATGTTAGCCAAGCAATAACAGGTCTTGATTTAGCATTAATGACGCGCGTAAAAGTGGAAGGTGAAGACGGTGCTTATTTTACCAATCATATTATTGATAAGTGGCGTATAACCGATATTGGTACAATTGAACCTGGTCAACAAAAACACATTCCGTTTGAAGCGCGCTTACATTCAGAAACACCGATCACCGAAATCAACGCCGGTTATAACCAATCACATGTGTGGCTTGAAACAGGTTTAGATATTGATTTAGCACTTGATCCTACGGATAAAGATCATCTTCATATTTATCCAAATGATGCCGTAACTACTTTTATGCAAGCGATGGATAAACTGGGTTTTAGCTTGGTAAAAGCGGATGTTGAAAAGGGCTTCTTACGTGCTAGTACGTTTAACTCTGTCTCTGGTTGTTATCAAGAGCTGGAATATAAACCAAATAGCCGTAGCTTGTTCGGTATTCAAGAGATTGAACTATCGTTTGTGCCTGAAGCTCATAAAACTCATGTTTTAATTGAGCTTGACCGTGGTTTTCGTGGTGATGGCTATGTTGACCTGACGATTGAACATGATCACGTTAATCTTTCGCATTTATGTGATCAATTAGAACGTTTGCTTGCCTAGCTATTCAGAGCTCGGTTAGTTAGCTAAGCGTAATAAGTAGCCCAGTATTGACTGGGCTTTTTTTATGTTAGGAGTTTTTATGCGATTAACAACAAAACCATTTTCTCAACTGTCTGCGCAGGTACTGTTTACTATCATGCGCACGCGGGTTGATGTATTTGTAGTTGAGCAGCAATGCCCATACCCTGAATTAGACGATATCGATTGCACTGCAACAACTCAGCATCTCTATTGGCTCGAGGCTGAACAATTAGCTGCATACGCACGTTGTTATGAGAAAAATGAGCAGTACAGCGCTATTGGTCGCGTGCTGGTTGAAAAATCACAACGGGGTAAGGGGTTGGCAGTGTTATTGGTTAAAGAGGCGATCCAGTGTTGCTTTACGCATTGGCCGAACAAGGATATATACATTGGCGCGCAAACCTATTTACTCGCGTTTTATCAGTCGCTGGGTTTTCAGTGTATTGGCGAGCCTTATTTAGAAGATGGTATTGCACATCAAGATATGATTTTAAAAAACCGCTCCGTGTAAAGAGCGGTTTTTTGAGTTAGCCTAATAGCGAGCTGACAAACACTAAACCAATTGCAATTGGGCAAATGAATTTAATATACCATGGCCATATTTTCCAAAATAGGCTGGTAGCAACTTCTGGGCAGCCTTGTTGTATTTCGTTTAATAGTGAGTTGCGATACCAAATCCAGCCGACAAACAAGCAACACATTAAACCAAGAATAGGCTGACCAAATTTAGTTGTGAGCGCAATAACTAAACCAAACAGCGCATTAAAGTTCAGGACTATCGTAAAGCTCACCAATGCTATAATCGTTCCTATTAACCAAGTGGCTTTTACACGGCCAAGATCAAAGCGCTCTACCGCATACGAAACCGGTGCTTCAAGCATTGAAATAGACGATGTCAGTGCAGCTATACTCATCAATGCAAAAAAGGCAAAGCCAACGAATAAACCAATGGTGCCCATGCCATCAAAAAGAGCGGGTAATACTTGAAATACTAAAGTGTCTTCAGAAAGCAACTCTCCAGTAGCTGAGAATATTTCCACCCCTTGTGCCTGCGCAACGTACATCGCAGGGATAATTAGTAACCCAGCAACAAAAGCAATAAACACATCAATAAGGGTAACGTAGGCGCCAAGTGAGACTAAATTTTCTTTTTTACTAATGTAGGAGCCATAAATGATCATCACACTGGTGCCCAATGACAATGAAAAGAATGCTTGCCCCAGTGCACTAACAAGTAATTCAGGGTCTAAAATAGAGCTAAAATCAGGTACTAAATAGGCTTTAAGGCCTGTCATAGCACCTTCTTGCATCAGCACATAAACAATCAGTGCAAATAAAATAGTCAGCAGTGCGGGCATTAAGCGTTTCGACCACTTTTCAATGCCGTTTTCTACTCCGCGGCTAATGATTGCGACAGTAAGAATAATAAACCCAGCTGTAAATATAAGGTTTCTAGAGAGTGACTGTTCACTTAACCAAGTTGAAGAGCTCTCACTGCCCACTAAAGTCGCAATGGGCTCTAGAGTGGCACTGATCATCCAACCGGCGACAATGGCATAAAAGCTGAGGATCAGTCCGGCACATATGATACCGCCAAAACCGACCACAAACGCAAAGCGTTTTTGGAACGGGTTATTTGAAATTTTCCGCAATGAACTAACCGCATTGGCCTGACCATGGCGCCCAATCGTTAGTTCTGCCATCAGTGCTGGGTAAGCCAAACAAAATGCCAATACAAGGTAAGCAATTAAAAAGGCTGCGCCTCCATTGCTAGCTGTTTGTGTAGGGAAACCCCAAATATTACCAAGACCTACTGCAGATCCTGCTGCGGCCATAATGAATCCAAAACGGGAGCTAAACTCCCCTCTGACTGCGCTCATAATTATTTTTTCTTCTCTATATAGTGACGGCGCTGACAATCTACTGTAAATGTTAAAAAATAAAAAGCCCTTATTTTTAGCTGCAGCCGTGCAGAATTAACGCATGACTGTATTTACAAAATTTAGAATGCCAATGCTGTTAACATTGTTTGTTTAAGTTATTGTTATCTAATCATAATGAGGTGGTTTACGATGCTGTAAACTGTAACATAAAAGTTACAACTGTTCCGGGTTATGTATTTTAAGGGTAAGGCATGCCCCCGTTAGGTGTTTACTACGATTTACGCTTACACTGCCATGATGCCAATCAGCTACTTTAGCAACAATGGCAAGTCCTAGGCCATAACTTTGATCGGCCCGATTGCGATGACTCTGTTCTTGAAAAAAAGGGCTAAAAACTTTGTGCCAATTTTGCTCTTCGATACCTGGGCCATCATCCTCAACGGTGATAATAAGTGTTTGCTCTTTAATCGATGCCGTGAGAATAATTTTTTGTTTGGCAAAGTCACAGGCATTGCTAAGCAGATTAGTGATTGCGCGAGCTAACCAGTGTAAATCTGCATAAATATGAGAATTATCATGACAGATAAGCTGTAAATCAAGTTGTTGCTGTACTAACTTAGGCTCTAGTTGCTGTATTAGGGTGCTTAGGTAGCTGTTTAACTCAGTGTGTGAGTAGGTCAGTTGGTTGGCTTTTTGCTCAAGCGTGGCAAATGCTAAATAACTTTTCAACATTGATTCCATTTGGTCTAAATCAGCTTCCATACGATTTAAATAATGTTTTATTTTTTCTTCGTTATGACTATCTAGTGCCGCATCTAAGCCAAATCGTAGGCAGGCAATGGGGGTGCGTATATCATGAGATAAACTCGAGGCCATCAGTTTATTTTCATCGAGTAATTTTTCGATCTGGCTTGCCATGCGGTTAAAAGTAAGCTCAACATCTTTAATGTAAGTGAAATGGGATACCCGAATGCGAGCATGTAAGTCGCCACTGGCAAACTTTTTAGCTGCGTCATTAACCACGCCTAGTCGTTTAGCTAATGGTGCAATAATAAACCCCATAAACACACATAACCCAGCGTAAAACATTAAGGTAAGTAACATATCATTTTGTTGATCTTGTTCGTGGGATTTTTCCAAACGTAATTTAAGATGAAAAGGCGCAAGCAAATCATTACTGTAGAGTAGGTAATACCCTTCTTGATCTTCTAAAATCAGTCCGCCTTCAGCATTGATCTCTTCTAGCAGTGATGGTGGCAGCGCTAAAGATTGCGTGGCTCGATAACTTAATCCCAACGAAAACTGTTGTGCAAGTAAGGCGGTGTAGTCTGCTCTTTGCATGAAGGGTTGGCTGGCAATTTGCTGGCTGAAGCCCATTAAAAGTTTACTTTGAAAGCCAAACTCATCCTGCGAGGTATGAGTTTGCTGACTAAAAGCATCAATTAACCAACCTAATATTACGATCGAGAGCAGGGCACTGGCTAATAAGGAGAGATAAAACTTTTTCATAGCATTTGCCAGTATACCTTAGCGGCGATCACCAAGCGCTTGCGACGAGTAAATAGCCTCGCCCCCAAATTGTTTTAATTTTTTCAGGTTGCTGCGGATCATCATTAAACTTTTTGCGCAGTGCAGAAATAAGCACATCGACACTACGATCAAGGCCATCGTATTCACGACCCTTGGTTGCTTTGAATACAGCATCTCGCGACACAACTTGCCCGGCGTTACAGGCTAAATAATGCAGTAATAAGTACTCGGCGCTGGAAACTCCTTGATCAATATTATTAATAAAAACGTTGCGAGATTGTGTATCAATTTTTAAAGAGCCAACTTGAATAATGGTATCATCCGTTTGCGACTCCGAATTGTCGTTATTGGCGCGCAGTGCCGCTTTGATCCGCGCAAGCAATGCACGCGGCCTGACCGGTTTCATTATGTAATCACTGGCACCGACTTCAAGACCAATCACTTCGTCCATTTCTTCGTCTCGAGCGGTTAGCATAATAATAGGGCTTTGGTAAAATTGACGTAGTTCACGACAGACACTAATACCGTCTTGGCCGGGGAGCATAATATCGAGTAAAATTAAGTCAGGCTTGAGCTCTTTTACATGACTGACAACTTGGTCGCCTCGCTCACAAATATGAGTTGTGTAGCCTTGCTCAGTTAAATACTCCGCCACCCACTGGGCTAAAGAGCCGTCATCTTCAACAAGTAATATTGTGCCGTAATTATCCATGCTTTATCTCGTTTTAAAAAAGCCGCCAGCGGCGTTTCTTTTGGCGATTTTGATACACCCATTGCAACTGTACTTGTGTTGAAGCAATGATCTTACCGGTATCGCTGTTTATTAACTCAAATGAAATGCTTTCAACAGAATCAAAAGCATAATTTAACTTTCCGCTATTTTGTCTAAGCCAGCATTGCATAATATGCTTCGATGTTGCATCACGTAAACAGTAATTACCGATGCTAGTTTGTTGCCAGCTTAGCTCTATATCAGCATAGCAACTGCGTCCTTCACGCAGTGCAACACAGGTGTCGGGCAACGCAATTAAACTACTGTCATGCGGTTCTTCACCATTGGCTAGTATTTGTTTTGCGTTTAGTAACAGTAATAAAATTACTGTGGTTTTAAAATACATAGCGCACGCCTACCATGGCTTTATGCTGATAACCCTGAGATACAATGGGACTGTTGGAAATTTCACTTGAAAACCAGGTTGACAGCCAGCCACCTAAAAATACCCAGTGTCGATTAAGTGGGTACTCGGCGTGGAATTCAAAAATCATACTCATGGCGCCGTCTGTTTGATAGACAGCACGAGTAGCGGTGGCTTCTTCTGATGTTATGCCAAAATAGTAATTGCTGAAATCTGCTGAGTAAGCGCTAATGCCAACACCGGTGCGAAACTCCCAGTTTTGCCACGGTAAAATATGGCTAAAAAAGCTATTTACGACCCAACCATTATGAGCATTAGAAATATCATGTAAGTATTCAAAGGAAATCTGTGAGTTTTCAAAGCGACGGGTAAGGCGTAAGCCGGTATCAAAGTCACTTTTTCTGGTTCGTATACCTTTAAGTTCAGGCACCACCCCACTGCTATAAAAGTCGAGTCCTGTTTCATCAAACCCAGCTTGCATATTGGTACCAAGAATATCAAGATCCCAATTATACTTATTGATGATGCTATAACCAATAATGATGCCGCCACTGAGTTGGCTGTGATCAATATCTAAATAAAAGCGTTCGTAAGAAACAGCAAGGTTAATATCAAGTTCTAGACCGTCACTGTAAGAATCCATTCCAACTAGATAAGAATCTTCAACATAATAGCCCGCACCCGCGCTCCAATCCCAAGCAAAGCCTGAGGTTGGCTCTAAGGTGTTATCAGCATAATAGCGATTACTGGCATTGCTAGAGGTGCTCCATAAACTCACACTGATCAGTAATAACAGTAGTTTCTGTAGAGTGTGTTGTTTACGTTGCATCCATGATCCAAATAAATTAAGCAGTTGTTAAGTGTATTATATTGTCAAAGAGTTCCTTTGATCTGTAAAAAAATGTAGCCAGTAGTCATTCTGTGGACATTGACTTAGTGTACTTTTATTTTATCGATCAAAATACTACTTAGATAATAGTGCATCATTGGTGTTAGAGCACTCACTTCAGTGCGATCACACGGTCCTTGAAGTTTAGTTAAGCTGGTCATTTTTGAAATGGTTTTATAGCTTGGTATACTGATCTCCTGATTGGCGCGGGCAAGACGTGCTTGATCAGTATTTTGTTGATGGATAAAAGTGGCTACTTCAAGTTCATTACTGATCACTTGTTCATCACTGAAGCTGTAAATAAGTGGTTCGCGATGGAAGCTCGCACTGTCGATTGAGGATTTTCCAAACCACACTACATCACCCGATGCACGATGGATCAGGCGCATGCTAACCTCTGCATTGATGGTTGAGCATTGTTGGATCGGATACAGTTGTGTTATTTGCGCAAATAAAGGATACGCTTTATTTGGTGGTTGTATTTGATATTCGGTATCTTCAATAAAGTTGAGCTCTAGCTGGTGTATAGCTAGGGTATAATCACTATTACCTTGATCAACGACACGTAAGTTCATAGTCGTTAATGCATCAGTTATTTGTTTAAATAGGGTATCCGTGACACTTGCTTTATCGGCAATAACTTGCACAGTTTGGTTACGAGTAATTTTATGCGCTGGTAATTGTACTGATTTTACTTTCGGTGAAGCATGTTCGGTTTCATAGGCTACTTGATAGCTTTGGCTTTTTAATTGCGGCTTGAGTGGCATTTCTAAAGGCGCAGCAGGTGGCGGCGCAGTCACACAAGCTGTTGTAATGAAAGTGAAAAAAACTATTGATAAATAACGTATAAACACTGTAAAACCCTTTGAAAGCTCGATAATCGGAATATTGTACGTTAGTCTTAATAAAACTTCATGGTATTATAAAGCTAAGAATGTCTTAATCTAGATAAAAATAATAAAAAATGAAGTCCTTTGTGTCGTTAATCAACTCCTTTTTTTTCGTTATCACGTTAGTGTTATTTCAATCGCAGGTTCATGCCAGCGAGCAACAGTGGCAAGAATTTGTTAATGATTACACACAACATCTCGAACATAAATTAAAAAGCAAAGGGATCCCAGGGGCTGCGTTGTCGATAGTTAATGGCCCTGATGATACGCATATACAAGGGTTTGGGGTAACAAAGCTAAATAAGGGCTTAGCAGTCAATGCCCATACTCGGTTTCGCTTAGCATCGGTATCTAAAACGTTTGCAGGCTCACTCAGTGCAAAGTTAGCCAATGAGGGGAAGTTTTCTTTAGACGACCCTGTCAGTAAATTTATTCCAGCCTTCGCCAATACGGATTACAAAAATAATTTAAAAGTTTTTCACTTACTCAGTCACTCCAGCGGTTTAGTACCTAATGCGTATGATAACTTGATTGAATCAAGAATGAGTTACCCTGATATAGTGCAAAAGTTGTTGAGTGTGGAACCTATTTGCCAGCCAGGGCAGTGCTATGGCTATCAAAATGTGATGTTTAGCTTAATTGCTGAAGTGATCAAAAGCAGTACTAAATTGGATTACTCTCGGTGGATGAGTGAATTTATATTTTCACCATTAAATATGAATGATGCAAGTCTGGGTTATACAGCGATGGTAACAGATGATAATTATGCTCATCCCCATGTAAGAGGGCGCAAACGCTGGCATACCGCAAAATTGAAAAAAAATTATTACAAGGTACTTCCCGCAGCCGGCGTTAATGCTAGTGCCAGTGATATGGCTATTTGGTTAAAAGCGCAGTTAGGATATTACCCAACGGTATTATCCAGTGCAGTGTTAGCCAGTCAAACTCGTCCTTATACGCATACAAAAAAAGAGTTACGGCGTCGAGTGTGGAAAAAGCACCTTAGCGAGGCCTATTATGGCTTAGGCTGGCGGGTTTACGACTATGATAATGAAACCATTTACTATCATAGCGGCTGGGTGCAAGGATATCGCAGTGACCTTGTAGTAATACCGCACTTAAACATAGGTTTCAGTCTGATCCTTAACGCCGAAACCGGTATCATTAATGAATTAACGACAGAGTTTATTGATCGTGTGTTGCTATTCAAACGCTCACAACAACTAGCAATGTATAAAGAGGAAGACAAATGAACTATATTTTAGCGAGCTTAATATTACTGTTTACTGCGAATTTAACAGCAGCACCGCAAAGTATTTTTTTGTTTCGCCATAGTGAAAAATTAACAGGCAACGATCCCCATCTTACGGATGCCGGCAAGCAACGGGCGCAGCAGTTAGTGAGTCTGCTTAGTAAAGTCCAGCCAACAGCAGTTTTTAGTACGGACTATAATCGCACTATCGAGACCGCAACTCCTATTGCTGAACATTTTAATATTACAATTCAAAGCTACGACCCTCGTGACTTAGCCGCATTTAAACACACTGTTTTAGCGCAAGATGGCGTAGTGGTGATTGTAGGCCATAGTAATACCACGCCAGAATTGGCAAAATTAATAGCGCAAATAGATGTTGAAAAGATGCCTGAAACTGAATTTAACCGCTATTTTATCTTACAAAGCGAAGCGCAAGGTTATCAGTTGAGTGATATGAAGATGAATTTTTGAGCAATGTAATATATTTATTTACAATTTATTGCAGTTGCGTCGCAGATATAAAAAAACCAGCAATTGCTGGTTTTTTTATAGCGGAATAGAAAATTAATTACGTGGTAATTGGATCTTCTTTTCTTCGCTTTGGCGATAAAGCACAAGGGTGTGGCCGATTGACTGTAATTTCTCAGCACCGGTTTCACGAATAATAGCTTCAAAAATCAGTGCTTTAGTCTCACGATCATCAGTAGGTACTTTTACTTTAATAAGTTCGTGGATTTCTAGAGCGCTTTGAATTTCAACTAATACACCTTCAGTTAAACCGTTAGAACCAAGAAGTACAACTGGTTTTAGAGAGTGTGCTTGACCTTTTAAAAACTGCTTTTGTTTGTTCGATAATTTCATGTTGTTACAAATTTTGCTGAATATGGCTTGAATTAAGGGTATTCTAACGCCATCTAGAGAATATTACTAATTAGTTGCGTGTTAATTTATGACGAATAAGAAACTTTCGGCCAGTTCACAGCGATGGTTGAAGGAACATTTTGATGATCCTTATGTTCACGAGGCACAAAAGAAAGGTTGGCGCTCTCGTGCGATTTTTAAACTCGACGAGATCCAAAATAAAGATAAATTACTACGCCCAGCCATGACTGTTGTTGATTTGGGAGCTGCGCCGGGAAGCTGGTCACAGTATTTAGCAGAAAAAGTAGGCGATAAAGGGCAGGTGATCGCTTGTGATATATTACCTATGGATTCATTGGCCGGCGTTGATTTTTTGCAAGGAGATTTCCGAGAAGAAGCTGTTTTAGATGCGTTATTAAATCGCATTAATGGTAAAAATGTTGATGTGGTGCTCTCTGATATGGCACCAAACATGAGTGGTAATAGCTCCGTTGACCAAGCTGGAAGCATGTATTTAGTGGAATTAGCATTAGATATGTGTAGCCAAGTTTTAAAGAAAAATGGTGCATTTGTTGTTAAAGTATTCCAAGGTGAAGGCTTTGATGAATTCTTAAAAACAGTGCGTGATAGCTTTAAAACTGTAAAAATCCGTAAACCCGACGCCTCACGTGCGCGATCACGTGAAGTATATATAGTAGCGACAGGCTACAAACTGTAGTACAGTTGTCAGGCGTTTAGTTGAATTTAAATTAATTGGATACAAGAGGTTAACCCCTTGAGCGATATGGCGAAAAATCTAATACTCTGGCTGGTCATTGCAGTTGTGCTAATGTCAGTATTTCAGAGCTTTAATGGTGGCGATCAAACAGACCGTCAAACTAGTTACAGTCAATTTGTAAAAGATGCCCGAAGTGGCGCTATACAAGAAGTGGCAATCGAAAGTACCAGTGGCACAATTACTGGCACTAAAACCAATGGCGATCGCTTTCAAACGATCATGCCTATTTATGATAAAGACATTCTTAATGACTTATTAAAAAGTGATGTGAATGTAAAAGGTGTGAAGCCAGAAGAGCAATCATTCTTAGCGAGCATCTTAATTTCATGGTTCCCAATGTTATTACTAATTGGGGTATGGATTTTCTTCATGCGTCAAATGCAAGGCGGCGGTGGCAAAGGTGCTATGTCGTTTGGCAAGAGTAAAGCACGCTTAATGAGTGAAGACCAAATTAAAACCACCTTCGCAGATGTTGCCGGTTGTGATGAAGCTAAAGACGATCTAACAGAGCTTGTTGATTTCTTACGTGATCCATCTAAATTCCAAAAACTTGGCGGTAGTATTCCTAAAGGCGTATTAATGGTTGGTCCTCCAGGTACGGGTAAAACCTTGCTTGCTAAGGCCGTTGCTGGTGAAGCAAAAGTACCATTCTTTACGATTTCAGGTTCAGACTTTGTTGAGATGTTTGTTGGTGTGGGTGCTTCGCGTGTTCGTGATATGTTTGAGCAAGCGAAAAAAGCAGCGCCATGTATCATCTTTATCGATGAAATTGATGCCGTAGGCCGTAAACGTGGCGCAGGTATGGGTGGTGGTCACGATGAGCGTGAGCAAACACTTAACCAAATGCTAGTAGAGATGGATGGCTTTGAAGGCAATGAAGGTATTATCGTTATTGCCGCGACTAACCGCCCAGATGTACTTGATCCAGCATTACTTCGTCCTGGTCGTTTTGACCGCCAAGTAGTGGTTGGCTTACCTGATATCCGTGGCCGTGAACAGATCCTTAAAGTACATATGCGAAAAGTGCCATTAGGCGATAACGTAGAAGCTTCTGTTATTGCGCGTGGTACACCGGGATTTTCTGGTGCTGATCTTGCAAACTTAGTCAATGAAGCGGCTCTATATGCTGCACGTGGTAATAAACGTGTTGTTAGCATGGCTGAATTTGATGCTGCTAAAGATAAAATCATGATGGGCGCAGAGCGCAAGACCATGGTGATGAGCGAGAAAGAAAAAGAAATGACTGCGTATCATGAAGCCGGACATGCAATTGTTGGCCGCATAGTACCAGAGCACGATCCTGTTTATAAAGTATCGATTATTCCACGTGGCCGTGCCCTTGGTGTAACGATGTATTTACCAGAGCAAGACCGTGTTAGTCACTCTAAAGAGCTATTGGAATCAATGATTTCAAGCTTATATGGTGGCCGAATTGCTGAAGCGCTGATTTATGGTGAAGATAAAGTAACTACTGGTGCTAGTAACGATATTGAACGTGCTACTGACATTGCGCGTAAAATGGTTACACAGTGGGGCCTAAGTGAAAAATTAGGGCCATTACTATACGCTGAAGATCAAAATGAGATGTACATGGGTGGCGGCGGTGGTCGTGCCATGAGCATGTCGGATGAAACGGCAAAAGTAATTGATGCTGAAGTTCGTTTGTTCTCAGATCGCAACTATCAACGCGCTGAGCAAATCTTGAAAGATCATATTGATATTCTGCATTCAATGAAAGATGCATTAATGAAATATGAAACGATTGATGCTAAGCAAATTGATGATCTAATGGCACGTCAGCCTGTACGTGAACCACGTGATGCGCATGACCGCCGTGATACTGCTGATAAAAAACCAGCAGTTGAAGAGATCAAAGCAGAGCCAGTTGCTGAAAAAGACGACAAGCCAGCTCAAAAAGATGAAACAAATCTTGATGATAAAGCTGAATAACAGTTAAAATAGCTAAACGAAAAGCCCCGATTGTCGGGGCTTTTTTGTAACTGGTTAAATAAAGTATATATATCAATGCAATGGATGTATTGAAGGTGATAGATGACCACAGTTAAGTTACCTAGAGGTCGCAGTTTACACCTCGACACCCCAGTTATAATGGGGATCTTGAATGTCACTCCTGACTCTTTTTCAGATGGCGGGCGCTACTATCAAACAGACAGCGCTGTCATACAAGCTCAAAAGTTACTCGCAGATGGTGCTACCATATTAGATATTGGTGGCGAATCAACACGTCCTGGTGCGCCTGATGTTAGCCTTGAGGATGAATTAGCCAGAGTAATACCCGCAATCGAGGCAATTCGTGCTCACAGTGATAGCGCCGTTAATGATTGCATCATTTCGATTGATACCAGTAAAAGTGAAGTAATGCGTCAAGCTATTCTAGCTGGTGCTGATATTGTTAATGATGTGCGTGCTTTACAAGAGCCAAACGCACTGGTAACAGTTGCTCAGTATCCAGACGTTGCGGTGTGTTTAATGCACATGCAAGGCCAACCTCGAAGTATGCAAAACTCTCCACATTACGATGATTTATTCAGTGATATAAATGATTTTTTTGTACAGCGGATCAATGCCTGTAAAACAGCGGGTATTCAGCGCCAGCAACTTATTTTAGACCCCGGGTTTGGCTTTGGTAAAACCCTCAGTCACAACTACCAATTACTGGCGCGGTTTAATGAATTTAACCACTTTGGTTTACCTGTTTTAGCAGGACTATCGCGCAAATCAATGATTGGCAACTTATTAAATAGACAAACAAACGAGCGCCTTGCTGGCAGTTTAGCAGGGGCATTAATTGCAGCGCAAAATGGCGCAAAAATTATTCGTGTACATGATGTAAAAGAAACCGCAGATGTGCTTGGCGTGTGGCAAGCTTGCGAACAAGGAATTTAAAAATGAAAGAAAGAAAGTATTTTGGCACCGATGGTGTACGTGGCATGGTGGGTGAATACCCAATTACACCAGAATTTGCACTTAAATTAGGTTGGGCTGCAGGCAAGGTACTATCAAAAAATGGCACTAAGAAAGTCATTATTGGTAAAGATACTCGCATTTCTGGTTATATGTTAGAGACATCACTTGAAGCAGGTTTGATCGCCGCAGGTATCGATGTGGTGTTACTTGGCCCGATGCCGACGCCAGCCGTTGCGTATTTAACGCAAACATTTCGTGCTGAAGCTGGAATTGTGATCAGTGCATCTCATAACCCATATCATGACAACGGCATTAAGTTTTTTTGTGGCCGAGGTTTGAAGTTAGCTGATGAAGTAGAGCTACAAATTGAAGCAATGCTTGATGAACCAATGACCTGTGTAGCATCTGATAAGCTAGGTAAAGCCCGCCGTTTAGAAAGCGCTGATGGCCGTTATATTGAGTTTTGTAAAAGCCAATTCCCACAAGGCCTGTCGTTAGAAGGTTTAAAGATTGTATTAGATTGTGCCAATGGTGCAACTTATCATATCGCACCATCAGTAATGCGTGAATTAGGCGCGCAGATAATCAGCCATGCTTGCGAGCCAAATGGTGTAAACATCAACCTAGAGTGCGGTGCTACCCATGTTGATGCATTAAAACGCAAAGTATTAGAACATAATGCTGATGTCGGCATTGCCTATGATGGTGATGGCGACCGTGTAATGATGGTCGATCACAATGGCCGTGTCTTTGATGGTGATGATATTGTTTACATTATTGCCTGCCAAGCTGCCAATGATGACATGTTAGGCGGTGGTGTTGTTGGCACGGTAATGTCTAATATGGGTCTTGAAAACGCGCTTAAAGCGAAAGGTATTGAGTTTGCTCGCAGTAAAGTGGGTGACCGTTATGTAATGGAATTACTACAAGAAAAAGGCTGGAAAATCGGCGGTGAAAGCTCAGGGCATGTATTGAATCTGGATTTGATCAGCACCGGTGATGGCATCATTTCAAGCCTACAAGTTTTGGCTGCTATGGTGGCGCAAAATCGTACGCTAAAAGATCTTGGCGCAGGGTTTGTTAAATACCCGATGAAGATGATTAATGTGCGCTATAAAGCGGGCACAGATCCAACACTTGCACCAGAGGTTATTGCTGCGGTTGCTGATGTTGAAAAACAACTTGCTGGTAAAGGCCGTGTGTTATTACGTAAATCTGGCACTGAGCCGGTTGTTCGCGTGATGGTAGAAGCCGAAGAAGAGAAAATAGTCCTTGATAGTGCACAAAAAATTGCTGCAGTTGTCGAATCTATGAGCAAACAAACTGATTAAGAACAATAACCTCTTGTAACTTTGGGCGAGTCGAGTTACTATCTCGCCCGCTTTCTAATGTGGAGTGGAAAAATGGCAATACGCAAGCCAATGGTCGCAGGCAATTGGAAAATGAACGGCTCGAAAGAGTTAGTACAGCAATTATCTGACGCTATCAACAACGTAAAATCAGATCAGATAGACGTTGTGGTATTTCCACCTTACCCATTGTTACCTATGCTAACAGCAACAGGTGTAACAACTGGCGCACAAACGGTTTCTGAAAATGAACCGGGTGCATTTACTGGTGAAGTTGATGCGCAATTAATTAAAGATTTAGGTTGCCAATATACGTTAGTTGGTCACTCTGAGCGTCGTAGTATCTACGGCGAAAGCAATGACACTGTTGCAGCTAAGTTTGCTCGTGCACAACAAGTGGGTTTAACACCTATCTTATGTGTTGGTGAAAGTGAACAGCAACGCGAACAAGGTCAAACTGAATTAGTCGTTGCTGCACAAATTGATGCAGTAATTGATAAATTAGGTCTAGCAGCACTGAAAGATTCTGTGATAGCATACGAGCCCGTTTGGGCCATTGGCACAGGTAAGACTGCATCGCCTGAACAAGCACAACATGTGCACAAATTTATCCGTGATAAAATTGCTGCTAACAGTAGTGATTTAGCACAAGGGCTGACCATTCTTTATGGTGGCAGCGTAAATGAAAAAAATAGCGAATTATTATTTGCACAACCAGATATAGACGGCGGCCTGATTGGTGGCGCTAGTCTAAAAGCAGAGTTATTTACTGCAATCTGCGAAAGTGCAAAAGGGACCGTATAAGATGTACGAAATTTTATTAGTAGTTTATTTAGTTGTTGCTTTAGCGCTTGTTGGTATGGTTTTAATTCAACAAGGTAAAGGCGCGGACATGGGTTCATCATTTGGTGCTGGTGCCTCTGCAACCGTTTTCGGTTCGTCAGGTGCAGGTAACTTTATGACAAAAACAACTACAATCTTAGCCAGTGTTTTCTTTGTGCTAAGTATTGTACTAGGTAACTTAACTGCAGGTCAGATCAAAAAGACTGATGAGTGGGAAAACCTAGAAGCAGCACCAGCAGTTGAAACAATTGCTCCTGCAGCTGACGATGTTCCAGTAACATCAACGAAAGAGAAATCTGACGTACCAAATTAATACTTATTAAAAGTATCGTTAAACGATTTATCATCCTCAAATAAATCATATGTTTAGCACCTAAAGCGAAAGCTTTAACAATGCGGTTGTGGTGGAATTGGTAGACACGCTACCTTGAGGGGGTAGTGCTTTCGGGCGTGGGGGTTCAAGTCCCCCCAACCGCACCATCTTATAAAAACCAGTAACAGCGATGTTACTGGTTTTTTGCTTTTTGTGGTCTGCAATTAGCACAGACTCTCACCTCGGTTAGCTCCTCCTGTTTATTATACCAATCGTGTTAAGTTACTGATCATTTATAGCGACAGATAAATACAGTGATAACAAGGCGTAAATTTTGACATGTAGTTGTTCTACTTGAAAAAATTATAACGCAGTTAGCGCTTTATTTAGCGCGCTAGAATGATTAAATATTTAAGTCGATTGGTATTAAAATTAGCATCACTTCAAGTATAGCGCTGTAGCGCACAGACGAAAAACGACGGTTAGTCCAAGTTATCAATAACTATTACGTTCTTTGATATATGGATTTATCCATTGGAGGCCTGAGTGACTGCAACGTGCACCTTACCAGTTGTAAGCAATCATTTATTAAACTATTTACCTAGACTCGAATACCAATGGTTTGTTGAAAATTGCACGCCAGTAGAGCTGTTGTTTGGCGAAACACTCAATATTGCTGATGAAGCGATAAAATATGTTTATTTTCCAGTAACGGGCTGTATTTCATTACTTATCGAGGTTGTCGAAAAACAGTCTTTTGCGATGGGATTAATTGGTAATGAGGGCATGCTAGGTGCCACGCTTGCGCTTGAAAACTCAAACGCTGCTATGAAGTCGATCGTCCAAAGTTCAGGACGTGCGCTACGAATGGACGCCGCAAAATTTAATCACAGGTTAGAAAGCAATCCGCTAGTGAGAAAATTAATACTTAATTATCTCTACGTGGTGATGCAACAACTCGCTCAAACGGGCGCATGTAATAACGCTCATGAAGTGAAGCAACGCCTTGCTCTATGGCTATTAATGACACAGGATCGTACTCATTCAGATCATCTGCAGTTAACACATCAGTTGTTAGCGAAAATGCTGGGTGTAAGGCGCAGTGCAGTACGATTGCGGCAGGTTATTTACAGCAGCAGGGAATTATAAGTTATAACCGCGGACAGATTAGTATTTTGTCCAGAGCTGGCCTCGAACAGTCATCCTGTCAATGCTATTTTGCAGCGGTGAATAGTTACCAAAAAACATCAGCTATTTATAAATAGCAGACAATGCTCTGCGCTATATCGCAACAGATAGTGACTATGTGCGTTGTCGTACCGAATCATAGAAATTTTCCAGTTACATTATCTCTAATGAAACACAGAAAGTATGGCTCTGAAAGTTAAGCTATTCACACACATGAGCTCATTTTAAAAATAGTACTCTCAATTAGCGATCACCAATCAGCAGAGAATTAGGGACAACTATGTCAAATATCATTTCTTCACTATTTTGCTCTCAACTTGCAAAACCACCGTGGAATAGTGTTCAGCCTGTTCGCGAAGAACTCTTCGGAGTTGAGCGATTAGAGCAGCATGCAATCAGTTTGGCTCAAGCACAAGAAGTGTCAAAATCAACTGCCAGAGTTGTATCATTACAGGTTCGTCTCAAACAAAATGCATCAGTATTGTTGGCAGCCTATCATGCTAACGCCAAAGCATTGGCTGCAGGGCACAGTGTCGTTCCTGCGGCGGAATGGCTACTGGATAATTATCATTTAATTGAGCAACAAATTCGTGAAGTCAGAGATGATCTACCAGATGGTTTTTATCGCCAATTACCAAAGCTAGCCAGTGGCCCTTTTGCGGGGTATCCACGAGTTTTTGGTTTGGCGTGGGCGTATGTTGCCCACACGGATAGTCATTTTGACGAGCAGAGCCTGGTATGACTCCCACTGTCAAGTTAAACACACAGATCCTTGCCTAACTTTTTAAGCCATAATTACTTTAGCTCGAATTAGAGCGAGTTAATACATAGGATGAAGCAAGTAATTTCGTCGGTTATCTTGCTGATATGACTACAGGCGTCCTGCCTTTCGTGAATCAGCTGCGCTGTTCAAAATTGTTCCTGACAATTTTGTCGTTGGTTATTACTATTTCTAGTAACAGAGCAGACCTTACTTATTTCGTCGTGGCACCTGTCTTCAGTCTATGTTCGTGGTTCAATGCAGCGTTAGCTGCATTGCCATCCTAACGCCGTCGGTGGTTGTGTCACACCCGATGCTTGATCCCATGCATTAACTCTAATTCGTTTATCATGCGGGTACTCTTGCCAATCTAAGTTTTGTATTCACTGGCGTAAGCACCACTTCTCTTGCAATAGCCCATATGTACGCAATTATTTCTCGGGCAATTGCGGTGACAACCAGGTTGTAGTGTTTCCCTTTGGCTATCATTTTTTTATAGCGTTTGCAGAGCCTAATCTGTGCTTTCCACGCAATATCAATAATGTGCTTTGGTAAGCCTTCTTGTCGTTTTTGCATATCGGTCGATATATTTGCCGCATACCGATAAGTGTGTGCACCTTCCACAAGAAGGCGTCTTGCTCGGCCATTTCCGCATTTTGTGATGGCGCCAATATGGCGTTTGCCACCACTCGAGTGTTCACTGGGTACAAGACCGAGATAACTCATTAATTTACGGGGATGGTCGAAACGCGCTAAATCGCCAAGCTCAGCAACAACGCCGGTGGCGACTAACAAACGGACACCACGCATAGCTTGTATTGCTTTAACAACGGGATAATAACGCCATTGATGGACGTGATGTGTAAGTTCATTATCTAATCGTTCAAGTCGGCTTATTCGTTCGGTAATTGTGTGTAAAAACTCTTGTAAGACGATGTGCTGTGCTGGGTGTGGAAGCACAAGCTCAGTGAGCCAACGTAAATGTTTTTGTGACCAATTTGCAGTGCCTTTGTAATTAATATTATTACGAAGCAGCAGTGCTTTTAATTGATATTTAGCATCTTTTAAATCTTTCATGGCTACTTCGCGTGCGCGAGATAAATCACGTACAGCTTCATCTTCAGGCTCGGGAACATAGATAGGTGTTAAATCTTCAGATTTAAGTAATTTAGCGAGCTTAAGGGCATCACGTTTATCGGTTTTAATCTTCTCGCCTGGTTTTTTAGGAATAAGAGACGGGGCAACCACATAACAGCAATGGCCAAGGCTTGTGATTAATCTGTAAATCCA